>SXOM01000397.1 GCA_005776735.1 Pseudomonadota bacterium | reverse complement strand
CCTGCCACAGAAGCAGCTCTTGGAGCAACCCCGCCGCCACGCCGGTCGCCGCGGCGCCGCCGGCGGCGCCCTCCCCCATCGACGTGCCGGCCGCCCCGGCCGAGGTCACGCCCGAGGTCACCCCCGAGGTCACGCCCGAGGTCGTGCGTCCCCCCCCGCCCGGGCTCGCCAGCCTCCCGCGGACGCGCGGGATCGGAGCGCCCGGACCGGGCGAGCCCGCCGCGCCCGCGGTCGTCGCGCCGGTGGCCGGGCTCCCGGTGACCGTGGTCGAACGACTCCGCAGCGCCAAGTTCGTCCTCGCCGACCGGACCGACCGACTCGACGTCGTGTGCGGCGACGTCCGCGCCTCCGGTTCGGGAAACGCCCTGGTCCAGGGGTTCCCGGCCGGCACCTGCGCGGTCTCGGTCGGCGACGCGCGCACCGAGGTCTCCGTCCAGGAGCCGCGCAAGGTGGACTGCACCCTCACCGACGGGACGCTCGCATGCCGCTAGTCCTCCTCTGCGCAGGCCTGGCCTGGGCAGACCGCATCTACTGGGTGGAGCCGCCGACGCCGGCCGACCGTGACGCCGCCCAACAGCGCGTGCCCGGCGCCAACGAAGCGCCGCTCGACGCGCTGATGGCCGCCCCCGCCGACGACGGTGGCGCCGCCATCGACACGTTGCGCGCCGAGCTGACCGCGGTGCGGCCGCTGCTCACCGAGTTCGACGGGGAGCTGCAGATCATGGCGCGGCTGCAGAAGGCCACCGCCGATGTCACCCGCCTGCGCTCCGAGGCCGAGGCCGACCTGTACTGGTCGGCGCTGTTGTTCCAGGGCAACGCGGTGCACCGCTACTTCGGCGACAAGCTCGGCCTCGAGCCCGCGTCGTTGCCGTACGTGCGCAACGTGGGGCCGGCCATCGTGGTCGCCGCCTGGGCCGACGCAGTGGCGTTGCGCGGCACGGCCGCCCCGCCCGAGGCCGACATCCCGGAGAAGCCGCAGCGCCTCAACTACGACGGCATCCGCGCGCTCATCGCGGCGATGCCGGCCGCGTCGATGGAGATCGGCCGGCTGGCCGCCGGCGCCGAGGTGTGGCTCGACGGGCGGCGTGTGGGCGAGGCCCCTGGCTCGCGCACGCTCCTGGTCCCGGGCCGGCACTTCGTGTCGGTGCGCGCCGGCGACGTCGAGCTGCTCGCAGGCGACGCGGCGCTCGGCGAAGGCGCGACGCTCAAGGCCGAAGCGCCGTTCGGCCCCACCGAGCGGGACGCCCTCGTGGCCCTCGCCCGCGGCAACGCGGCCGGGTGGGCGGTGCCCGAGGCCGCGATGGTGCCGATTCGCGGCGCCCAGGAGCCGGTGTACCTCGCGGTGCCCGCGCGGGGAAAGCCCAAGGTGTGGCGGGTCGACCGCGGCGCGGGCGAAGCGGTGGCCGCGCCGCCGCGCCCGGTCACGGCGTCCCCGCTGAGCGTCCACGTGGGCGCGGGCGCCGGCTGGTTGTCGACGGGCGACTTCTTCCTCCAGAACATCGACGCGGGCGCGCCGTACACCGAGGCCACGGTCAACGCGGCCACACCGGCGTTGGCGGCCGACGTGCAGCTCCGCTCGGGCTGGTTCGCGGCGTCCGCCGGTGCCGCCTTGATGCTCGCCACCGGCGAGCACCACACGTTGCCGTCGGGAGATGCCGACGTCGGCACGTTCGTGTACCCGCACCTGGGCGTCGGCCTGCCGTGGGTGCAGGCCACCGTCGGCCCGCTCTTCCCGTGGTACCTCGGGGTGGGTGTGAAAGGTCGCGTCCCGGTGACCGGCGACCTGGAGCTCGTCGCCAACCTCGTGTACGGTGCGGGCGTGGTCCAACCGCGGAGCGGCGACGCCCCCGACTTCGAACCGCTCCCGTTGTACGCGGCGTGGGGCGGCGTCGGATGGAAGTTCGACTGATGCTCTTGTCCTGGCTCGCCGCGTGCGGGTCCGACCCGCCGCCGCCCGCGCCCGAGGTCGCCCTGCGGCCCGTCACGGTGGCGCTCAACTGGTACCCGGAGCCGGAGTTCGGCGGCTTCTACGACGCGGCGCTGCGCGGCTTGTACCGCGATGCCGGCCTGGAGGTCAGCCTCCTGCCCGGCGGGCCCGGCGCTCCGGTGCTCGAGCTCCTCGCCTCGGGCAAGGCGGACGTCGCGCTCACCGGCGCCGACGACCTCCTGGTACGCCGTGCCCGCGGGCTCGACGCGGTCGCGGTGTTCGCGGGGTTCCAGGACTCGCCGGTGGGCCTGTTGGTGCACGTCCCGGGGCCCACCTCGTGGGCCGAGGTCCGGGGCCCCGTGGCGGCCGAGGCGGGGTCCCCGTTCCAGCAGTTCGTCTGGGCGAAGTTCGGGTGGGAGGGCAAGGTGGAGCTCCGGCCCACCACCGGGGGCCTCGGCGCGTTCGCGCAGGACACCGCGCTCGCGCAGCAGGCCTACGTCACCAGCGAGCCCTGCGGCGCCGAGGCCCTCGGGCTCGCGGTCGCCTTCTTGCCCGCGCGGGACGCGGGGTGGAACCCGTACGCTTCGCTCGCCGCGGTCCGCGGCGCGGACGCCGGCGCGCCTTGGGTCGCCGCCTGGGTCGAGGCCACCCGGCAGGGGTGGTCGCACTACCTGGACGACCCGACCGTCGCCAACGCGGAGATCACCCGACTGAACCCCGACATGGGGCCCGACCGCATCGGGTGTGTCACCGAGCGGCAGCGCCCGTTCGTGACCGGGACCGCGGGGGTGGGCGCGCTGGAAGGTGCGCGCTTCGAAGCCGTGGCGGCCGCGCTCACGTCGGTGGGCCAACCGGTCGAAGCGGCCGGCGCCTGGCGGGCGCCGTAGCCGACCGCGGCCGGAATCGGGGGAGCGGGAGCGACCGGCGACGCACACGCGCCTCGGGCCTCGCTACCCTTTGTCAACCTCGTACCGGAGGAACAGCTCGTCCCCGACGGGCACCGCGTGCCGCAGGCGCAGGCGCGGGGCGTCCCGGTAGGCAAACCCCGGCCCGTCGGCGAGCGACGGCGCCCCCCGGCCACCGAGCACGAGCGGGCAGAGCGTGACGTAGAGCTCGTCGACCAGGCCGGCGGCGAGCCACTGCGCCATCAGGTCGCCGCCACACTCCAACAACAGGGTTTCAACCCCGGTGCTGGCGAGGTCAGCGGCGACGTGCGCCGGATCGGTCGGGCCGACGACGAGGCTGGCCACCGCGCCCCCCGTGGGCGCGTACACGCGGGGGCGCACCCGAGGGTCGCCCCAGAACCGCGGGGCGGCGGGGAGGTCGAGCGTGCGGGTCACGATCGCGTTGACCCAGGTGCGGTCGTGCAGATCGGGGGTGTCGCAATCGAAGAAGTGCTCGGCGCGCAGGCGGGCGATGGCCTCGGGGTCGGGCACCAGGGGAAGCGGCCAGTTGCGGAAGGTGCGCCCACCGACGAGCACGGCGTCGGCCCGGGCGCGCAGGACGCTCATGTAGGCGCGGTCGCGCCACGTCCCGAGCGCGAAGTGGTCGTAGGCGGCGGTCGCGATGCGCCCGTCGAGCGCGGTGGCGGTGTTGCCGATGACGCGGAGGCGGCCGCTCATGCGCCAGGGAAGTCGGCGCGCGCACGCCAACACTCGACCGCGACGCTCCCGACGTTGGGCATGTCGAAGGGCGCCTTGGTGACGCGCACGCGCACCCGGTCGATGGGGAACTCGAGGATGAGGAGCCGGGCCACCTCCTCGGCGACGGCCTCGATGAGGCGGTACTCCTTCTGCTCGATCAGGCGGCCGATGCGGAGGTTGGCCTCGTAGTAGTCGACGATGTCCTTGGCGCGGTCGGCCTGGGCCGCTTCGCGCCAGTCGGTCTCGGCTTCGAAGTCGATGACGATGCGCTGCCGGATGTGCCGCTCGAACTCGTGGAAGCCGATGCGGACGTCGTAGGAGAAGCCGGTGCCGTGGACGCGGTCGAGCATGGCCGCCGTTGTATCGCCGCCCTTTCCCCCGTGCCGCGCCGACCCCCGATCGGTAGCGCAACCGCGCGCGGCGGGAGCCCGCCGTTGACGAACCGCCCGCCCTGGGTCAACTTCGTCCCTTCGGAGCGTTCCATGCGCGTGCTCGTGGCCTATCCCCCGATCGAGTCCGCCAAGGGGAGCCCGATGCTCACCCAGAACCGCCAGTTCCAGTGGTTCACCGAGCCGAGCTACCTGTACCCGTGCATCCCCGCGTCGGCGGCCACGCTCTTGCAGAGCATGGGGCACGAGGTGGTCTGGGTGGACTGCATCGCGGAGCGCAAGTCGTGGGCGCAGTTCGACCGTATCGTCGACGACTTCCAGCCCGAGCTCATCGCGATGGAGACCAAGTCGCCGGTGGTGCGCATGCACTGGAAGATCATCGACCGGCTCAAGGCGTCTGCGCCGGGATGCAAGGTGGTCCTCTTCGGCGACCACATCGCCGGGAACCCGGCGGAGAGCCTGGAGTTGTCCCAGACCGACTTCTGCATCACCGGCGGCGACTACGACTTCAGCCTGCGCAGCATCGTGTGGTACCTGAGCGAAGGCAAGGCGCTCGAGAGCGGCATCTGGTGGAAGGCCGACGACGGGAGCATCCACGATTCGGGCCCGTACAAGTCGCAGTATTCGCTCGAGTCGTTGCCGTTCTGGGACCGCGACCTCACCAACGCGCACCTGTACTTCGAAAAGTGGAAGTATCGACTACCGTTTCTGTGGACGATGGCGGGGCGGGACTGCCCGTACGGCAAGTGCACGTTCTGCTCGTGGACGGTGACGTACCCGAAGTTCAGCACGGTCTCGCCGGAGCGCCTCGCGGACGAGATGGAGATGCTCATCGCCCGCCACGGCGCGAAGAACATCTTCGACGACACCGGTGCGCTGCCGACGGGGAACTGGCTCACCCGCCTGTGCAACGAGATGATCGATCGGAAGATCAACGAGAAGGTCGTCTTCGACTGCAACTTCCGCTTCGACTACTTCACCGAGAAGAACGTCCACCTGATGAAGAAGGCGGGCTTCCGTAAGTTGATCCTCGGGATCGAGAGCGCGTCGGAGCGGACGATCGACATCCTCGACAAGTCGCTGACCCGCGAGCAGATCGTCGAGGGCTGCAAGATGGCGTCGGCCGCCGGCCTCCAGCCGCACTTGACGATGATGGTCGGCTACCCGTGGGAGACCAAGGAGGACGCGTACGAGACGCTCCGACTGGCGAAGTACCTGATGCACGAAGGCTACGCGCACCACCTCCAGGCGACGGTGGTGATGCCGTACCCGGGCACGCCGCTGTTCAAGTTGTGCCAGGACATGGGCTGGATCCGCTTCGACCCCAAGGACTACGATCGGTACGACATGACCGAGCCCGCCTGCGTCCTGACCGACATGAACCAGGAGCAGGTGGTGCAGATGGCAGGGCAGTTCTACAAGCTGTACATGCACCCCAAGTTCTTGTCGCACCAGCTCCGCAACCTGCAGTCGATCGACGACCTGGACTACATGCGCCGCGGGGTCACCGCCATCTGGGGCCACATCAAGGACTTCGCCGACATCCGCGCGGACCACGGGGCGCAGCAGATCGTCAGGTAGGGCCGGGCACGACGCGGCGCCCCGGGGCGCGGGTCGGCGTCTCTCGGGGGGCCAAACGCTCGACGAGGCGGGGAGGGACGAGGTCACCCCCGGGTCCTGCCGGGCCGGGTGAAATTGGCGCTCGCTCCCCCGCTGGGTCGCCGCAAGCGGCGACCCAGCGCTCCGCTCGGCCAATTCCACCCGACCCGTCACCCGCCGCGTCACCGAACCGGCCACCCGCGGCGGCGTTGGGCACATCGGCAGGACGCCGAACCGCGAGGAGCTTGCTGCACCGGCCACGCTCGGCGAGCGGGGCGGCGCCGAACTCCGAGCGGGATTGGTGAGCGTGGCGATGTCGAACTTCGAACCGGTCTGGGTGGGCGGG
>SXOM01000396.1 GCA_005776735.1 Pseudomonadota bacterium | reverse complement strand
GTGTCCGGGGTGGTCCTTCCCGACCCCGGCTCCCCGCTGCCGGACGCCGCCGCCGTGGCCGCCGCCCGCTTCGGGGCGCCGTGGGACTGGCCGGGCACCGCCGTGCTGCTGGTGGTGGCCAGCGCCGCCGGGGCGGCGCTCGGGGTGCGCGGCCGGAGCTGGTCGGTCCTGGTGGCCGCGGCCACCTGTGTGGTGGTGGACGTGCTGCGGAGGGGCAGCGAGCCGGAGCTAGCCGGCGGCTGGTTGGCCGGCCTGTGCGTGCTGGGCGTGGCCCTCAGCGCGGGGCGTGACGCGAGGTGATGCCCTGCTCGCAGGCCAGCCGGTAGGACGGCGCCCACATGTCGCACAACGCACGCTCGGCGTGCAGATCGCCCGCGGGGCGCCCGTTGAGGACCTCGATGCGACACAGCTCGTCGTCGCCGCACCAGTCGATGAGGCGCTGGGTGTCGACGCTCGCTTCGCTGCCGCCGAGCTCGAGCCCCACCAGCGCCCGCAGGCACCCACGCTCGAACGTGTTCGTGGCGTGACAGGCCGGCTCCCACGACGCCGCCGGCACCGCCGCCGTGACCCCGAGCACCAACAGGAGGGTGCCGAAGACGGTGAGCAGGCCGGTGATGGAGACGCGGACCATGGCGGCCCTCCTTATCGGCCGTTTTCGTTTTTGTGGAATTCCTTTTTCACCGCTTCGTCACGACCTTGCCACGTCTTGGCAAGCTCACTCCGTCGCGAGCCGCGCCACGCCCTCGACGAACTGCCGCTGGCAGGTCGCCCACTCCGGCTGCACCGCGCCGAAGTAGTACGCGGTGAACGGCCACGGCGGCGCGTTGAGCGCGGTGCGGACGGTCACCTGGGTGCCCCCCTCGACCGGCGTGAGCGTCCACCGCGTGACGAAGCCGCGGTCGGACGCGTGGTCGAAGTCGACCACCGTGCGCGACGGCGCGACCTCGACGCGGCTCAACGTGAACGTGAGCGTTCGGTGCATCGCGGCCATGTCGTACCGGAGCCGGGCGCTGGCCCCCTGCCCGGCCGCCGGCGCCCCGACGTCGAACCGGCCGACGCAGTCCGGGGGGAGGGCCTGGCGGAAGCGCGCGAGGTCGGTGAGCACGGCGGCGAGCCCCTCGGCGGGGGGCGCGACGGTCACCTCGGTGACGATGTCGGCGCTGGGGGTGGCCGCGGGGGCGGGCGGCTCGGCGAGGGCGGCGGCGAGGGTCAGGATCATCGCCGCCCCCTATCCGGGAGGCTACAGGGGCCGGATGTTCCGCCGCTTGATGAACCTGCCGCTGACCGTCGCCAGCCGCGCCGCGAAGGCGTTCCAGGACCGCGAAGACGAGAAGACCAAGCAGAAGTACGGCACCGCCTACGATCCCGCCTCGGTGCCGGTCGGCGCGCCCGAAGCGGCGCACGCCGCCGCCGCCGCAGCGGGCGACGCCGGCGAGCACGGTCTGTCGGTCGAGGCGGTGCGGGCGCTCATCGGCAAGCAGCCGCTCGCGTTCGTCGACGTCCGCGACGCCGCGTCGTGGGCCGCCGGGCACGTCCGCCTCGCGGCGCACATGCCGATGGCCGAGCTCAACGTGCGCGTCAGCGAGCTCCCGTGGGATCAGCACGTGGTCGCCTACTGCGACGACGGCGCCCTCTCCGCACAAGCCGTGGCCTTCTTCCGCGAGCGTGGCATGGAGGACACGTTCTTCCTGCAGGGTGGCCTCGCGGCGTGGCGGGCGGCCGGGGGCGAGGTGGCGCGGTGATGCAGCCGAGCTGGGCGCCGCCGACGTTGCGGACGCGCCGGTTGGTGATCCGCCCGTTCCGGGTCGACGACGTCGAGGCGGTGCACGCCTACGCCCAGGCGTTCCCGACCGCCCAATTCGGCGGCTGGCTCGGTGGCGACGACCCGAGCGAAGCCGCGCGGTACATCGCCGACACGGTGTCCCGCTATGGCCGCCCCCCGCGGGCCGACCTCGCGGTCACCCTCGAGGGTGCGCTCGTCGGCGGCGTCGGTTGGCGGCAGGTGTGGGTGGCGCCGCTGCAGGTCGAGGTGGGGTGGGTGCTGCACCCGCAGGTCGCCGGAAAGCACGTCGCCACCGAGGCGGTCGGGGCCCTCCTCGACCACCTCTACACCCGCTTCGCCGAGCTCCAGCGCATCGAAGCACGCGTGCGCGCGGCCGACCCGGCGGGCATCCGCCTGCTCGAGGGGCTGGGCTTTGTGCAGGAGGGCCGCCTCCGCCACGGCGCCGCCGACGGCGACGGCCTGTTGTTCGGCCTGCTACGGGCCGAGCGGGTGGCGGTGCCGGCATGATCTTCGTGCTCCTCGGGTGCGCAGAGCTGGGCGCCGTCCCGGGGCTCGCGGGCTTGTCGGGGGGCGAAGGTGCGGCGCCCGAGCTGCCCACCTGCTCCACCACCGGGCCGGAAACGCCCGCGCCCCGCGCCTGCCTCACGGGCACGCTCACCTGCGGGGCGAAGGTGTCGGGCACCACCCTCGGTGGCGACTCGCTGTGGGACGACGACTTCTACGCCGCGGCCTTCTGCTTTCCTTCGGGCGGCCACCACTCGGGGGCCGAGCGCGTCTACACCCTCACCGCGCCGGCCAACACCCAGGTCACCATCCGCATGGTCAGCACCTGCGTCGACCTCGACCTGGTCGCGGTCGGGTGGGACTACGACGGCGCCTGCCCCACCGCCAAGCACCTGGTCCCCGATTGCGAAGCCGACGTCTCCCGGCTCAACGGCTCGCTCCGGATCCAGGCGTTCCACGAGCGCGAGTACCTGGTCGGTATCGACGGCAAGGACGGCGCGGTGGGCCCGTACGAGCTCTCGGTCGAGTGTGTCCCGCTGCGCACGCCCGACCCGGGCTAACGAAGGGCCGGAGCCCGAAGCCGGGTGGGCGCCGCGGCGCGACCGTCCGCGTTGTCGCCGCAGCACCGCCCCGCGGCGCGCGCGGGGGCGACGCGCCCCGGATACGGGGCGCACACACCCCGGGGGACCCTTGCTCGTCCATCGCCACGATGAGGGCCGCGTCGCGGTCCTCACGCTGAACAACCCGCCCGCCAACGGCTACAGCTACGCCATGCACCGGGAGCTGGACGCCCAGGTGTGCGACCTCCGGATGGACGCCGGCATCGACGTGATCGTGCTGCGCGGGGCCGGCGAGAAGTTCTTCTGCGCCGGCGCCGACATCGCCTACCTGGCGGGCCTCGAGCCCGAGGAGAAGTACTACTTCTGCCTGCACGCCAACGAGACGCTCTTGCGCCTGGAGCACACGCCCAAGCTGGTCATCGCCGCGCTCAACGGGCACTGCGTCGGCGGCGGCCTCGAGATCGCGCTGGCGTGCGACCTGCGCGTCGGCAAGGAGTCGGGGGAGCGTCCGAACCTCGTGGGCCTGCCCGAGGTCGCGCTCGGGGTCCTGCCCGGCACCGGCGGCACGCAGCGCCTCACGCGCATCCTCGGGCGGGCGCGCGCGCTGCAGCTCATGGTCGAGGGCCGCAACCTGCCCGTCGAAGAGGCGCACGCCCTGGGGCTGGTGCACCACGTCCTGCCCGCGGACGACTGGTGGCAGGAGGTGCTCAAGTACGCCCAGTCCTTCTGCGCTCCGCGGCGGGCAGCGGGGGCGGTGGGCCTCATCAAGCGGGCCGTGGCGAGCGGAGCCGACCTGCCGCTGGAGAGCGGACTCGCGCTCGAACGTGAGCTGCAACAGCGGCTCTTCACCGCGCCCGACGCCAAGGAGGGCCTTGCGGCGTTCCTCGGCAAACGACCTGCGGTCTTCACCGGCCGCCCCATCCCTGGCCAGGCGGCGCCCGCCGCCGACCCCGACCCGGCGGGGCCCCCACCGAGCGCCGCCGACACCACCGCGCCGCCTCGACGCACGTCCGCACC
>SXOM01000395.1 GCA_005776735.1 Pseudomonadota bacterium | reverse complement strand
CGGGTCCTGGCGGTCACCCACGTCTCGGCCGACAGCCGCGCGGTGGGCCAGCTCGAGGCCGGGGACCTGTTGGTGTCGGTGGGTGGCCGGCGCTCGGGGTCGTGGCGTACGCTGGACCAGGCGGTGCAGGACGGCCTCGTCGAGCTCCAGGTCGTGCGCGCGGGGCAGGTGGTCGACGTGCGGGTGTCGCCGGTGCCGGCCCGGAGCGGGCAGGTCGACCGCGCGGTCCTGTGGGCCGGGGCGCTGGTGCAGGACACCCCGCCCGAGCTGGGGCTGCAGCAGGGCCTCGCCGCCGGGGGCGCGTACGTCTCGTGGCGCTGGTTCGGCAGCCCGGCCGACCGCTACGACCTCGATCCCACCTTGCGGATCGTGGCCGTGGACGGCGTCCCGGTCGCAAACCTGGCCGCGTTCGAAGCCGCGGTGCGCGGGCGCGCCGACGGCGCGACGGTCCGGCTCGACGTGCGCGACCTCGACGACCGCCCGCGCGTGCTCACCCTCCGCGTCGACAACGTCTACTGGGCGCCGTCGGTGGTGGAGCGGGTAGGCGCGCAGTGGCAGCGTCGCCCGCTGTGAGGCCGCCGGCGCCCCCTCCGGGGCGCCCCCTCAGAGGAGCGTCACCACGAACGTCGCCATCGTCGTGTGGTCCAACGGCTGGTAGCCCTCGACCGGGACGTTGTCGAACGCGAGCTGGTGGCTCAGCTTCAACGCCAGCTTCGAGCCCAGGGTGGCGGTCAACGCCGCGGTGTTGTTCAAGCGGAAGTCGGTGAAGTCCAGGACGCCTTCGTAGACCTCGAGCGTGTCCTCGACGCTCACGTTCTTGTTGAAGGCGTACCGACCGCCGAGGAGCAGGCGCGCGGCGACGACGGTCTGCGCGTTGGGCTCGATGCCGACGACGAAGTCCTCCCGGGCGATGTCGACGCCGAGCTCACCCCGGAACCCGACGTTCTCCTTGTCGACGAAGTTGTGCGACCACCCGAGCTGTCCGTTGACGCGGTAGTCGTACCCGGCGAACGAGTCGCTGAACGCACCGCCGAGCAGGTACAGGCTGTCCCGCTTGCCGAGGAACCGGTCGTACCGCAGCGTGCCGTGCACGCGTTCGGCGGTCTTCACGTAGTCGGCGGCGTGTTCGGCGTCGGACAACAGGCCGTCGCCGTCCGCGTCGATCTTGGACTGGCCCCAGTTCACGCCGAAGGTGCTGGAGATGCCGTTGCGGCGCCACTTGTAGGCGACGTTGCCGAGGCCGGTGAGCGCCATGGTCTCGGTGTTGCCGGAGGTGAGCGACCCGCCGAGCTCGACCGTGGCGTGCGCTTCGGGGGCCTTCTTCTCGTCGTCCCCCTGCTTGGTGCCTTCGAACTTGGACTCTTCGGCGAGCGCGAGCGAGATGGTGAGCAGCGTGAGCATGGTGTCCTCGGGAGAGCGCGGGACCAACCCCGCGCGCTGACCTAACCTTCCGGCGCCACCCGCCCCGCGCAGCTATGCGGCGCGCATGGCCACCTGGACCCCCGGCGCCCCCGAGCTCGTCGCCCGCTGGGCGCTCGACCCCTCCGTCGACTTCCTCAACCACGGCAGCTTCGGCGCCACGCCGCGCGCCGTGCTCGCGGTGCAGGACGCCCTGCGTGCCGAGATGGAGGCCGAACCCGTGGAGTTTCTCGCCCGTCGCCTGCCGGCGCGCCTGGACGCGGCGCGGGCGCGCGTGGCGGCGTTGGTGGGGGCCGACCCCGCGGGCCTGGTCTTTGTGCCCAACGCCACCCACGGGGTCGAGTCGGCGCTCGGCGCCCTGGACTGGCGTGAAGGTGACGAGGTCGTGCACGCAGACCATGGGTATAACGCCGTGAAGATGGCGCTCCTGCGCCTGGAGCACCGCTACGGCGTCCGGCACGTGCCGGCCATCGTCCCGTTCCCGATCCACGACCCCGAGCAGGTGATCGGCGCGTTCGCCGCCGCCATCGGGCCCCGCACGCGCCTGGTGATCGTCGACCACGTCACCTCCGCGACCGCGTTGACGTTCCCCGCGGCGGAGCTGGTGGCGCTCTGTCGGGCGCGCGGCGTGGCCGTGCTCGTCGACGGGGCGCACGCCCCGGGGCTGCTCGACCTGGACCTCGAGGCGCTGGCGGCCGATTTCTACACGGGAAACCTTCACAAGTGGGTGTGCGCTCCGAAGGGCGCGGCGCTCTTCTGGGTGCATCCCGACTGGCGAGCGCGGGTGCACCCCCGGGTGACGAGCCACGGCTACGCCAGCGGCCTCGCGCCCGAGTTCGAGTGGACCGGCACCTTCGACCCGACGGCGTGGTTGGCGGTGCCCGCCGCGCTCGATCACCTCGAAGTGCTCGGCATCGCGGAGGTGCGCGCCGCGACGCACGGGCTGGTGCGCGAGGGGCGGGAGCTCCTCGCCGACGCCCTCGGCGTCGAGCTTCCTCACCCCGACCACCCCTCCTGGTATGGGCCCATGGCGGCCGTGCTCGTGCCCTGGGCTCGCGGCGCCGACGCACCCGGCCTCACGGCGCGGCTGTTCGCCGAGCACCGGATCGAGGTGCCGTTCACCGCGTACGATGCGCGTTGTTTCATCCGGATCAGCGCGCAGGTCTACAACTCCCCGGCGCAGTATCGGCGCCTGGCCGAGGTGCTCCGCGCCTGGCGGTGAGGGGCGCTCAGCGGATCGAGGCGCCGGAGTACACCCAGAACGCCCCCGCGTCCCGGCTGTCGGTGTCGTCCAAGGGGTCGCCCACCACGACATCGGGCCAGAAGTCCCCGTCGAGGTCGCCGCCGGCGGCCACCCGCAGGTCGGCGCCGGAACCGTGGATGAATACGGTGGAGCCGGCGTCGATCGCCGTCGAGCCCGGCGAGAGCGGGCCCGGCCGGTACCACAGCGCGGCGGGATTCGTCAGCACCGTCGAGAGGTCGCTCGCGAGGCCGGCGCCCGCGTTGGCCACGAGGGCGAGGTCCCCGGCGCCGTCGTGATCCAGGTCTCCGAGCGACGCCAGGCGGACGCCCGCGTTGGCGTGGAGTCCGCCCGTGGTGAGGGTCAGGTCGTCGAGCGCGAGGCTGCCCGACAGGGGCCCCAGCTCGCCCCACGCGACCGCGTCCGACGCGAGGTCGCGGTCGACGCCGCCGCTCACGAGCAGGTCCACGATGCCGTCGCCATCGAGGTCGTCCGCCACGGCCGACCCGAGGCTCCACTCGGCGTGGGCGCTCTCGAAGTCGACGCGGACTGCGCTGTCCGCGAGCGCTCGCGCGCCGGTGGGCGCACCCGTGACCACCCACAGCACGCCCCGGGTCAGGTCACCGACCCCCAGGTCGTCCAGCCCGTCGGCGTCGACGTCGCCGACCCGGAACAGGAGCCCACCCGCCTGGCCGGAGCCTTCGCCGGTCAGCGTGCTGTTCGCATCGCTTTCTCCCAAGTCTCCCACCGGGGCGTCGGCAAGGACGAAGACGGCGCCACCGCCCGGGTGCTCCGGCGCACCCACGGCCAGCTCGTCCAGCCCGTCTCCGTCGAGGTCGCCGGGGCCGACGAGCGCGGCGCCCACACGCTCGCCGTCGTGGTCGCCCACGAAGACGGCGCCGTCGCAGAACGGGGAACAGTCGACCTCCGGCCCCCGGAGCAGCCACGCAGAGCCGGGGACCAGGCCGGCGTCGTCGGTGGCACCGGGCGCCCCGAACGCCGCGTCGGCGTAGCCGTCTCCGTCGGTGTCGCCCGGACCGGCTACCGCCGCTCCCGCTTGGTCGTCGAGCGCCCCGGTGGTCAGCCGCTCGGCCGCACTGCCGAGGGAGAGCATCCCGTTGACGGGCCCGAGCAAGACGAAGGCACCGGGAGGGGACGCTCCCGTGCCGCCCGCGCTCACGATCACGTCGTCGACCCCATCCTGGTCGACATCGCCGAGGCCGTCGAGGCTCGCACCCACGCTCTGTTCCGACTGGTGCCCATAGCCCCCCCCGAGCATGGCGGTCGGGTCGCCCGCGGTGTAGTCGCACGTGTCCGGTGTCGAAGCCTGGCAGTCGTTGTCCAGGCCGTCCTGGCAGACCTCGGCGAGGCCCGGCGTGACGCTTCCGTTGGTGTCGTCGCAATCGTCGGCGTTGGCGACGTACCCGGTCGGCGGATCGCACGACTGCTCGCTCACGGCGGCATCGCCCGAACCGTCCCCGTCCACGTCGACGTACCACAGCGGCGCGTCGGGCACGCCGACGTCGGTGCCATCGGTGCAGTCGTTGTCGATGCCGTCGCAGATCTCGACCCCTCCGGGGTGAGCCGAGGGCTCCTCGTCGTCGCAGTCATCGTCGTTGGTGACGTAGCCAGCGGGGGCGTTGCAATAGTCCGAGGTGGCGCGGTCTCCGAAGCCGTCGCCGTCGGCATCTTCGTAGAAGGTCTTGCCGCCCGACTCGTCGATTCTGCCGTCGCAGTTGTCGTCCCTCCCGTTGCAGCCGAACCGCTCGTCGCCGCTGTCGGGGTGGACCGCCGGGTTCTGGTCGTTGCAGTCCACGCAGTCGCTGAACCCGTCGTCGTCCGCGTCGGTACACGTGTCGTAGGTTCCGACGCACCCGAAAAGGGCGGCCGCCAACACGACGAGCACAAGTCGGAGCATCTCCCACCTCCAATGAACGGTACCACGTGGCAAACGCATCCGCCGCCGCGGTTCGCGCCCCCCCGCCGCTCACCCCCGATAGTTCGCCAACGCTCGCCCGAGGACCTCGATGCCACGGCGGACCTCGTCGGGGTGCTTGACCGCCGCCAGGCGGATCTCGTCGCGCCCTTCTGACGGGTCGGCGTAGAAGCCGGGCCCCGGCGCCACCACGAGGCTCTCCGGCCTCCCGGAGCTGGTATCGCGGAACTCCGTCACGAGGAACCTGGCGAAGTCCTCGGTGTCTTTCACCGGGAGCCGCGCCATCGTGTAGAACGCGCCCTCGGGCCGGTGGTAGGCGACGCCGGGAATCTGCGCCAGGGCGTCCATCATCGCGTCCACCCGCGCGCGGTAGGTGGCCCGCAGCTCGTCGTAGAAGGCGTCGGGCAGGTGCAACGCCGCGATCGCTGCGTTTTGCGCGCGGGGCTGGGCGCCGAGGCGCGCCTGCCCGAGCCGCTCGATGCGCTCCATGAAGCGGAGGTTGCGCGAGAGCAGGAACCCGATGCGCAGCCCGCAAGCCGAGAACGTCTTGGAGGTGGAGTCGACCACGATCACGTGGTCTTCGTGGCCTTGAAGCTCCAACGCCGACATCGGCGCGTGCGTGAACCAGATGTGGCGGTACACCTCGTCGGCCACCACCCACAACCCACGCGACTTCGCCCACTCCGCCACCCTTCGCAGGTCGGCCTCGCCGTACACTGCGCCGGTGGGATTCCCGGGGTTGGCGAACAGGAAGATGCGCGTCTTGTCGGTGACGTACTTGTCGAGCTCGGCGTTGGACGGGATGCGGAACCCGTCGTCGAGGCGGGTGCGCACGGGCACCACCTTGGCCGCGGCCACCGTCGCAAAACCGTTGTAGTTGGTGTAGTACGGCTCCGGGACCAGGATCTCGTCGCCGGGGTCGCACAGGGCGCAGAAGGCGAACAGCAGCGCCTCCGAGCCCCCCTGCGTGACGACGCAGTGTTCGGCGCCGAGACCGGGCGAGGTCCGCGCATGGAACGCCGCCGCCGCCTCGCGACACGCGGGCAGCCCGCTGGCGGGTCCGTACGCGAGCACCGGCGAGTCGGTGGCGCCGAGCGCGCGCAGCACGGGCTCCGGCGTGGGCACGTCGGGCTGGCCGATGTTGAGCTTGTAGAAGTGCACCTCGGGCGCCCGCGCGACGAACGCGTCGAGCTTGCGGATGGCGGACTCCTGGATGACCTGCGCGCGGTGGCTCAGACGCACGTTCGCCTCGTGGGGAACCCGGAGCTAACCTGTGGGCGGTGCGCCGCGACCGGCCGCGTCGAGCGGCCGTGTCGTGCGCGCACCGCGGCGCGGGGGCGACGGTGCCCGCCGCGCGAGGCGGCGACGGCGCTGGCTCAGCCCG
>SXOM01000394.1 GCA_005776735.1 Pseudomonadota bacterium | reverse complement strand
GAGCCCCCGCGCCCACGCGAGCCCCGGTCGCCACTCTCCGTCCGCGACGCGGTGCTCGCCGCCGCCGAGCGCCGCCAGCCGGTGCCAGAGCGCCGGGTCCGCGCCGGGCGACTCGACCCGCAACCAGTCCCCCGCCGAACCGAGGGTGGCGAGCGCGCCCGGGTCGTCGAGGGCGTCGCCCCAGTCGACCCATCGGAGCGCGGGGAGGCCGAGCCCCGCCCGCGCCGCTTCCAGTGCGCGCGCCCGCTTGTCCCCGAGCCGCGCGACGACCACCATGCTTCGCACCATCCGCGCGCTACTCCGACACCTCGATGTAGCGGTCGTCCTCGTCGTCCGCCTCCTGGCGATCGGACACGTCGACGTGCGGGCCGAGGTGCTTGAATTCACGGGCGAGCGGCAGGCACATGTAGTGGTAGCGGAGGTTCAGGTGCAGGAGCCCGCGCACCGCGGGGCTCGCCAGGAGCGCCTCGCCACCTTCGTCGCCGAGGGTGCCCATGCTCAGGTCGAGCCCCTTGAGCCGGCCGAGGAGCGGGCTCTTGGCCACCGCCACCGCGAGGGCGTCGGCGTTGGGGGAGTCCTGCAGCCCCAGGTGCTCGAGCTTGGGGAAGAGGCCGCCCGCCAAGAGCGCCTCGAAGTCGGCCGGCGTGGTGTCGCCGCCGTAGTCGTCGGCGCCGAGCCACAGCGTGAGCTCGCGCAGCTCAGGGAGCTCGGCGGCGAGCACGTCGGCCACCACCTCGCGCGCGAGGCCGCCGGACTGGATCGTGAGCGAGCGGAGGTTGGCGTGTTTCAACCCCTGGAGCCGGAGGCCCGCACCGCCGCGGACGACCAGGGTTCGCAACGACGGGAGGGCGTTGACGAGGGGGCCGAAGTCCGAGGGGTAGATCCACGAGATCTCCGCCTCTTCCTGCACGATGTCGCCGAGGAACAGGCCCTCCAGTGCCGTGAACTTCGGCGCCAGCCGCTCGAGCAGCGCCGTGGGCTCGTCGCACGAGCCCTCTTCGCAGTACTCCGTGAACCACCCGCCGATCACGAGCGCCCGCAGCTCGCCCACGCGCGGGTCGGCTGCGAGCGCCTGGAGCCGGGTGGCGAAGTCGTCGTCGTCATCGTCGTAGGTGAGCCCCACGCGGAACGCCCGGCGCTCCAACTCCCGCAACGCGGGGAAGGTGCGGCTGCCGTCGTCGCCCTCCTCCTCGGGGTCGCCCTCGGGGTCGAACTGGGTGACCCGGTAGTTGAGGAACCGGTCGGGGTGCGACAGGTGCGGGATGACGGTGGGCGGGCGCCACGTGGGCGCGGCGCCCACCTCCTGGTAGCCCTTCTTCGTCTTCTCGCGGACGAGCTTGTCGGCCTCGGACTGGGCGGCCTCGGGCGAGGCGCAGGAGGTGGCCTTGGCGGTGCCGGCCGTGCCGATCCGCCCGTAGGTGACGGTGAAGGTGGAGCCTTCGACCTTGACCTCCCAGAACTTGGAGGACGCACCCTCCACCATCTCGAACCGCCGCGGCGAGGACATGGACACTCCGATCGGACGGCCCCGGTATCGCGACCTACCCGAGCGCGGCGAGGTCGAGCGCGCCGGCGCCACCCCGGGAGTCGCCGATCCACGCGAGCATGCCCGCACCGACCGCGAGGCGCCCTCCCTTGGAGCGGCCGCGGACCAGGGGCTGCACCTCCCCGCTCTCGACCCGCACCCTGAACACCCACGGCCCGCTCTTGTGGAGGGCCTGCGTGACGTAGACCCACCCCTGGTGCGCCAGGACCTGCGAGTAGTACCCGCCGACCGCCAGCTCCCGGCGCGAACCGGTGGCGGTGTCGAACGCGACGAGCGCACCCGCCTCGGCGAATTCAGCGGCCACGAGCGTATCGCCGACCCAGGCGAGGCGGTGGGGGTTGTGCACCGCGCCGAGCTCGGTGAACGGGCCGGTGCCGACGCGGACGCGCACCTGCCCGTCCACGACGACGGCCAGCCGCTCCCCGTCCGCGGCCACGCACATGCCGCGCCCCAGCGCGACCCACTCCAGGTCACCCCCGGCGCGCGGCACACGGTACACGCCGGACACGCCCAGGGGCACACCGTACAGCCACGCGCCGGCCAGCTCCAGGCGGACCGTGGCCGCCGGCAGAGTGGCGGCGACCCGGCGGGTGTCGCCGGTGACGCGATCGACCTCGAGGATGGCACCCGGCACCACCACGAAGAGCCCGTCGGCGTCGGCCCGCACCAACGACACCGGGGCGTGGCGGGCGGGCAGGAGCGTGCGGGTGCCGGAGCGGTCGCGGGCCACGGCCTGGAGCCGGGGTGCGCCGGGGTCGAACGGAAAGCCGGCGAGGTACACCGCCTGGGCATCGACGGCGACGTCGGCGAGGAGTACGGTCGAGTCGACGTTCCAGAGCGGGAGTGCGGGTGCGCGTCGGGCCATGCGCCGACCTAACGCCGGGGCGCCCGGCGGACCCTGCTCGCGTCCGGTGGGTCGCGGGGCGCCCCCCACCCGAGGCCTGCCCTACCGCCGGGCCTGGACCGCGAGGTCGGGCTGATCGGCGAAGACACCGTCCACACCGTGATCGTAGTACGCGCGCAGCTCGGCCACGACGTCGCCGGCGCCCGGCGGGCCGGGGCGCTCCTTGCGGAAGGTCCAGACGATCACCCGGAGGCCGGCGGCGTGCGCCTCCGCGACCAGGGGGGTGGGCCCGAGCACGGTCCAGACGAGCTCGCGGGGCACACCGAGCGCATCTACCTTACGACGGAGCGTCGGCAGGTCGGCGAGCACCTGCCCGTAGGTGCGGGCGTCGTGGGGGATGCGGGAGGTCGGCGCGCCGACCAGGAGGAGCCGGGTGAGCGGCCACCGCGCCGGGTCGACGGCCTCGATCGGCCCGAGCTCGAAACACTGGAGGATCACGTGCTCCGCCGGCCCCCCCCAACGCTCGAGCTCGGCGAAGAACGCCGGCTCCAGCGGGAGCCCAAGCGAACGGAAGTAGGTGGGGTGTTTCCACTCGGGTGCCACGAGCACCGGGCGCCCCCGCTCGGTGCCGAGCTTCGTCGCGAGCGACAGCACCTCGGCGAAGGTGGGGATCAGGTAGCGGCCGTCGTGATCGTGGGGCCGGTCTGGCCACGGTTGCACCGCGCGGAGCGTCTTGAGCTCCGCGAGCGTGAAGTCCTCGGTGAACCAGCCTTCGACCCGCTCACCGTCGATGGTCGCCGCCCGCTTGCGCTCGGGGAACTTCGCCGCGACGTCGGTGGTGTGGCCGAGCTCGTTCTCGTGACGCGCCACGAGCACACCGTCCTTGCTGATGACGAGGTCGGGCTCGATGGCGTCGGCGCCCTGCGCGACCGCCAGGGTGTAGCCTTCGAGGGTGTGATCGGGCAGGTAGCCCGGCGCCCCGCGGTGCCCGATGACCAGGGGAGCGGCGAACGCGGCGGCGGTCAGGAGCATGGCGGGGAGTATCCTGGGGGCGACTACCGGTCGTCGAGCCACACCTCGTAGTGCATCGACTGCCGGTCTACGACAATCCCCCCCCCTGGCCGGGGCGTATAGGCGGTTCGGCGGTAGGCATCCGCCATGCAGGCGCGGTACCCGGGCGCGGAGAAGTCCGAGGAGAGCACCCGCGCATCGAGCACGGTCCCGTCGGGCCGAACGTAGACCTGCATCTCCGTCTCGCCGCCGTAGAGGGACAGGGACCCCCAGGGGTCGCACGAGCCGCTCTGAGCGGCCACGAGCACCTTTCCCGCCTTGCCGTCGTCCCACAGGAAGGGCTCGACGTCATCGCGGGACGGATCGAGGCGTGGCTGGAACCCGAGCAGGTCGAACGTGCCGAGGGTCGGGACCTCGCCCCCCAGGCGCCCCGGGTGCCGCACCACCGGGACGGCGTAGATCCAACCCGCCGCGGCCGTGGCAAGGGGCACCTGGCCCGCCCGCACCCGCCGAGCGCGAGTGTGCAGCACAAGGTCGCAGGTGATGTCGTCGCAGTGCGCGTCGAGCCGCCGGATCTCTTCGAAGGCGACTGCATCGTAGCGCCGCAGGCTCCGGAACGCGACGAACCCGTCGGAGTGCCACCAGGCGCGGTGCGGTAGCTCCAATGGAGCGTCGACCGGGGTGAATTGCGGCCGCGACGGGGGCGCTCCCGCCCTCGTTCCGTCGTCGAGCATGCGTAGCGAGTAGCCAGAGATGGCGAGCACCTCGAGCACCGCTGCGGCCGCTGCGTGGGGGACCCCACCCTCCGGGCGAACCACCGCCCAACGAGCAGGCGCATGAATGCGCCGATCGTCCGCGGCGAACATCGCGATCCGGTCCAGGTCGGGGGCGCCGTCGCGGTGTGGCAACCACACCCCGGCGTCGACCCGGCGCCCCACCCAGGCGGCGGTGTCGGTCAGGTGGACGGTGAACGGGGCGCGGGACAACTCTTCCCCATCACCTTCGGCGAGTCGGGGGACGGCCAGCCGGGAGGCGCAGCCGACGAGTTCGGGAGACTCCAGCCAGACCTCGGGCAGGCCGACATTGCGAAAAACCTCGAGCAGCGCCCGCAGATGGTCGCTCGTCGCCCGCGGGTCGACACGGATGACCACGCCCCGGGCCGGGCGACGCCGGGCCCAGGCGAGGAGGGGTGGGCCCAGCGCCGCCACCTCGACACCCTGCCAGAGTGCGGCCCCGTCGGCGCGGAGTTCGACGTGCCCCAGGGCCGGCCCGACCGGTTCGCCCCGCACGCAGACCGACCGCTCCGGCTCGCCGGCGCCGGCGAAGCCCACCCACAGGACCAGGACCCAACTCACTGGAACACCACGCGGTACCTGGCCATCGCCAATCTTCCGCCAGGTAACGGCGGAAACAGCACTTCCTGCACCGCGTCCTCCAAACACTCTCCGACGCGTCGGTCGTGATACGACCGCAGGAGGACCTGGAACAGGGATCCATCGGGACGAACCCCCAACTCGATGGTGGTCTCGCTGGGCCCGGCACCGAGCGGGCGTAGTTCGGCACAGGCGGCCGCCACGCTGGGCGGTATCGCGGCCTCAACCACCTCGCTGGGAAGCGTGTCCAGGAAGTTGGGCAACTGGTCGTCTTCGTCGGGCTCCGACTCGTTGGTGACGGGAAAAACCTCGAACGACCCCATCGTGGCCACTTCGCCACCGAGGCGCCCCTCGTACGGTTGGACGGGTACACCGTATATCCAGCCGCGCTGCACAATCCCGAGCGCCGATTGCCCCGCGCGGATTCGGCGACCCGACTCAACCACCACGAGGTCGCATGCGATCACGTCGCAGTGCGCTTCGATGACCGCGTCGGTGCCGAGCAGAAGGCGCTCATCGTGGCCGTCCGGCCACCGGACGGTCGGCCGACCCTCCTCGTGCCACCACGCGCGCGCGGGGGTTTCCACCGTGCGGGTGACCCCAACCGGAGGCCGCCGGTACGGCGCACCGTCGCCGCCTGCTCGCGTGGCGAATCGTGCGGGGTAGCCCGCGCCTTCGAGCATCGCGAGCGTGGCTGCCACTTGATGCGCGGGCAGGTCGTCGTCCGCACGCACCCACGCCCGGCGCACCGGCGCGTACAAGCGCGCATCCTCCAAAGCGAGCGCCCGCAATCTCTCGAGGTCGGGCCCGTCGCGACCGTTCGGGACCCAGACGCCACGCGACGGGTCCCGCCCCGCCCACGCCTGTGTCGGTTGCAGGTGGAGGGTGAATGGCTCCAGGCCCGGGTACAATCGCGGTACCGGCGGGGCAGGCAACCGGGTGCGAGTAGGACGCGCGGCGCCGTCGGCGTGCACCCAGACCTCAGTGAATCCCGCCCCGCGCGCCACAACCAGGACGGGCTCGAGGTCGCGCACACTGGCCGCCCGCGCGAGGGATATCCGCAGCGGGGCACGGACATGCAGAAGATGCCAGGCCCGAAGCGACGTCAGCAACGGGGGCGTGCCCGACTGCGCGCCGGCGGCACTCAGCCGACGGCCGCCGAACCAGGCCATCCCCTTGTCGCCCACCCTGACGGTGCGCGCCCCCGCCGGAACACGCTCCGGAACCGCCCCGGTCGCAGCGGCAACGACCGGCGCAAACCACAAGAGTCCGAGGAGAACCGAGGTCCAGAGCCACATCGCCGCCACGTAGCGTCTCGGCTTTCCGGCGGTGCCCCCCTGCTGACGATCTGCACCGCGACTGCACCCCCGCTCCGGGCGGCATTGGCGCGGCGAGCGGCGCCGCTCCACGGGCAAACGCCGCGAATCGCGGCCGCTCTGCGAGCACGAACGCCTGTCGCGACCCAAATCGCTCGAAGCGGCGACAGAACTCGGAACTCTCGCCCCAGAGATCGGAGTTCTGTCGCCCCCCGCCCCCGCTCCGGGCAGCATTGGCGCAGCGAGCGGCGCCGCTCCACGGGCAAACGCCGCGAATCGCG
>SXOM01000393.1 GCA_005776735.1 Pseudomonadota bacterium | reverse complement strand
TCGGCCGCTCGGCGCGGACGGTCGCGGCGTGGCGCCCTCGGGGCGTTCGGCCTCGCCCGTCGCCACGCCCGGGTTAGCGCCGCGCACGGAGGCTCAGATGCGCGTCTCGCCCCTCGTCGTTCCCGTGACCCTGAACATCCTCGCGATCCTCGCGTGCGAGGGCAACACCCAGGCGTGCGACTCCGGCCAGGAGCTGCGCAACGGCGCGTGCGTGCCCAGCCCGTCGGCCGACACCGACACCGACACCGACGCCGACGCCGACACCGACACCGGCGGCGACGCGCCGACCACCGTGCGCGAGGTCCAGGAGGCCACCTGGGCCGGTGAGCTCACGCTCGAGGGGCTCGTCGTCACCACGCCGGTCGCGGGCGACGGGAGCTTCTTCGTCCAGGACGCGGGCGGCGGGATGTGGAGCGGCCTGCGCGTCTACCCCGACGCGGTCGAGGTGTCGGTGGTGCCGGGCGACGAGGTCACCGTGTCCGGGTACGTCCAGGAGTACTACGACGAGACCGAGATGGTGGTGGCCGCCGTCGAGGACGTGGAGCTCACCGGCTCGGGCACGCCGAAGTCGTTGAAGCTGAGCAGTCCGCCCGCGGATTGGGAGGCGTACGAGGGCGTGCTGGTCGAGCTCGCCGAGGTCACGCTCACCTCCGAACCCGACGGGTACGGGGAGATGACCTCCGACTGGGACGTGCGGGTCGACGACTACTTCTTCCCCTACGCCGACGAAGTTCTGCCCGGTGGTACCTACACCTTCGTCGGGGTGATGCGCTGGTCGTACGAGGTCGACAAGATCTGCCCCCGCAGCGCGGCAGACGTCCGATGATGGCGCTCCTGCTCCTCGGGTGTGCGGGGGAGGCCGCGTGGGTCGTGCAGCACGGGTCGATCGTGCCCGGCGAGTCGGGGATGGAGGGCACCCAGACGTGGGAGTTCTTCGACGCGTCGTGGTCCCCCGACGCCGGCGACCAGGGCTACCTGTGCGCCCGCTCGCAAACCGTCGTGGGCACGCTCAGCGGCAGCACGGCCTGCCCGTCGTGCCGTGCGGTGTGGGCGCTCCAGGTCGAGGAGCTCGGCACCGACTGCCCCGACGACCTCGCCCAGAGCGAAGACTTCGGCGGCCCCGCGCTCTACGCCCTCGGCGACGTCGCCGAGGCCCTGTTGCCCGACGCGCCGTGGCCGGGCGAAGGCTTCGGCTGGTCGGTCGGGTTCGCCGACGGCGAGCTGGTCGACGTCGGGTATGCCTACGCCGAAGCGCTCGATGCGGGCGACGCGGCCCCGCCCGGGCTGGCGCTCGGCGAGGTGTACACCCTGTGGCCCGGGGCGGCCTGGCAGCGCTGAGCGTGGGCCGGGCAGGACGCGGCGACCCGGGGCGCGGGGGCGACTACTCCGGCAGCTCCACCAGCAGCAGCGGCTCCAGGCGCAGGCTGCCGTCGGGCACCGCGGCATCGTCGTAGCCGCCCGCGGACTCGGCGTACCCGAAGGGGAAAGCCTCGGCGCCGTCGGCCACCAACCACGCGCCGTACAACGTGTCGGCGTCGTCTTCGCGCTCGACCGTGCCGAGCCGCGCGCGCACCTCGGGGCTCAGCTCGCCCACGCCGAACCCCAGCCGAGCCGGCGCACCTTCGGGCACACACGCCGCGTCGACCGGGAGCTCCCACCACGCCAGCAGCGCAGGACCCCCGACCGGCGGCGTGCCCTCCACCAACGGGTCGACCGCGAGCCGACAATCTTCGCGCTCCAGGTCGGCGTCGGCCAGGACCAACCACACCTCGGCGCCCGGCAGGTCGGCATCGCCCCCGGCCACCGAGAGCTCGGCCGCGAGGCTGTACCACGCGGGGACCAGCGGACGGTCCTCGTCGGTGTCGCCGGTGTCGAACTGCGTGTCGGTGTCGGCGTTCTCGTTGTCGGCACCCGCGGCGTCGCCGGGAGCGAGGGCGAGCTCGGCGTCGGTGCAGGCGAGGGCGAACAGGAGTAGCGAAAACGTTGTCATGGCGGCTCCGCGAGCCTCCGTACCCTGCCCTGACCATAGCCCCGGCGCGCGGAATGGTAAAGGCCGATTGTGGGTCCACAGGGCGTGAGGCGGGGCGCCGCGCTCCTCTCCGGTGGCCGTCGCGCTCGCAAAAGCGCGCGGGAGCGGGCGCTCCGCCTCTTTTTTCGACGGTTCGGGGCGGCGCCGGCGGCCCGTCCCGAAGCGCGCGGAGGCAGGGCGGCGCCGCGCGCGGAGCGGGCGTCAGGCCGAGGTGGCGACCACGTCCCCCGCTGCGGCACTCGCCGACTCCCGCCGACGGGCCCCCACCAGGAGCAGGCCGGCCGCCACGACGCACGCGACCGGGCACACGAGCAGGGCGTCGCCCACCTTGGTGGGGTCGGCCGCGGAGCCGAGGCGCTCCGCCAACCCGCCGAGCGCAGGGGGCCCGAGGCCGTAGCCCACCGCGTTGACGCCGAGGAAGTAGAGGCCGACCGCCAGGCCCCGGTCCCGCGGCGAGACCATCTCCGCGAGGTCGGCGGCCGCCGGGCCGAGCCACACCAGGGCCGCCGCGAGCAGCGGCGCCAAGAAGACCAGGGCCACGCCGAAGCTCGGGGCGCGCAGCATCCCGACCCACAGCGGCACGCAGATCAGCGCCGCGGTCGCCGAGAAGCGCAGGCGACCCCCAGGCGTCCGGGCGCGCCACGCATCGGCCAGGCGCCCGCCCACGCTCGCGCCGGCCAGGCCGCCGATGAGCGTACACGCCCCCATCGCCATCCCCACGTCCTTGAGCGGAATCGTGTACTTCGCCGCCAACAACGACGGCATCCACATGCTCACCGCGTTGGCGGCGAGCGCGAAGGCCGCGTAGCCGGCGGTGTGCCAGCGGAGGACCGGATGGCGGAGCAGCGCCCGCCAGTCGCCCCCCTGGGCCTGGGGACCCTGCACCACCGCGCGCGCCGGCTCACGCACCGCGAAGAACAGGACGGCCGCGAGCAACACGCCGGGAAAGCCGAGCGCGAAGAACGCGCCGCGCCACCCCCAGGCCTGCGCGAGCGCACCGCCGCCGAACATCGCGGCGGCCGCACCGAGCGGCACCCCCGCCGAGTACAAGGCGTTCGCGTTCGCGCGGCGGCCCGCGGGAAAGTAGTCGGCCAACAACGACAACGCCGCGGGGCCGAGCGTCGCCTCGCCCACGCCGACCATCAGCCGGCACAAGAACAAGCCGGTGAAGTCGTGCATGAACCCGGTGAGCCCCGAGAAGACGCTCCACACCAGGAGGCCGACCGCGATCATGCCGACCCGGTGCACCCGATCGGCGAGGCGCCCGAACGGCACGCCGAGCACCGTGTAGAAGATGACGAAGCTCGTGCTGCCGAGCAGCGCGAGCTCCATCTCGCCGAGGCCGAGCTCCGCCTTGATGGGGCCGAACAGGATGTAGATGAGCGTGCGGTCGAGGAAATTGAAGGTGTAGACCAACGACAAGAGGGCCAGCGCGCGCCAGGCACCGTCACGGGGGGAGTCGGGGGTGTGCATCGTCGCTCCAGTCGCGGGGAGGCTACCCCGGATGCTGCGACGCGTCAAGCAGGATGCTGCATCGCATCATCACGGGGGTTCGACGTCGACCACCGCGCCTGCGGGGACGTCGGGGACGACGACCACGCCCCCGTCGGGCCAGGTGACCTCGAGATCGACCGTGGGGTGGTTGGCCGACCCGACGTACACCTCCAACGCCGACTGGCCCGCCGTGCTGGACGGCAGCATCCAGCGCGTGGACCGCCGCCCACCGACGACGGCGTCTACCCGGGCCCCGAACCCGTGCGCGTTCCCGACCGGGCCGCGGAGCCGCACGGTGACGCCGGGCTCGCACCCCCCCGTGGTCTCGAAGACGTGGAGGAAGACCTTGCCGAAGGTCACGACGTCCGGCCGCCCGTCGAGCGTCAGGTCGGCGACGATCACCCCCCGCGCCCGGGCGAGGTCGGTGAACGCCGTGTCGTCGCGGGCGAACGACCCCTCGGTGTTGCGGAGCAGCAAGGAGTGCTGGAGCTTGTCGTCGGTCCAGGTGGGGTCGGCGTTCTCGAGCGCCGCCACGTCGACGGCATCGCCGAGGCCGCCGTAGGCGACCAGGACGTCGTCCCAGGTGTCCTGGTCGAGGTCGGCGAAGACCGCCCCCCACGAGGTCATGTTGGTCGCGGTGGGCGCGACGTGGGCCCCGGTGGCGAGGGTGGCGTCGGCGTAGCCACCGGCGCCGTCGTTCAGGAGCAGGTGGGGCGGCCCCACGTCGGTCACGAACAGGTCGGGGCTCCCGTCGCCGTCGGCGTCGCCCACCCCGGCCCCCATCGCGTAGACCGAGAGCTCGCACCCGAGGCCCTCCCCGACGCTGAAGCGCCCGGCGCCGTCGTTGACGAGCATCCGGTTGGGTACTGCGTAGGGGCCGAAGTCGTTGGCGAGGTACACGTCCAGGTCGCCGTCGGCGTCGAAGTCGACCGGCGCCCCCTGCAACGACAAGGCCTCGCCGGTGACCGCCGGCACCGCGCCTTCGGCGAGCGCCCAGCCGGTGTCGGTCTGCACCACCAGCGCCTGCCCGGCGCCGCGCGCCCCGGCGAGGATCGCGTCCAGGTCCAGCTCGGCGTCGTAGGTGGCGGTGAACAGGTCCACGCGGCCGTCGCCGTCGAAGTCCCCGAACGCGCCGGTCCACACGCGGTGGGTGTAGCCGGCGATCTCCTGCACCGAGAAGTTGCCGGCGCCGTCGTTGGTGCCGATCCACGACGGGAGGCCCAGCTCGCCCCCGAAGAACCCGTCCAGGTCGCCGTCGCCGTCGAGGTCGGCGAGCGCCACCGCCCGCACCGCGCGCGCCGCGTCCCCCCCGAGCGGGAGGGGCGCGGCCGCCCAGCCGTCGGCTTCGTTGCGAAACAGGACGGTGCCGCCTGGGAAGGCGCCGACGAGGTCGGGGCGCCCGTCGCCGGTCACGTCGCCCACCGCCACTCCGGGCCAGGTGGTGCCGGTCTGCGCGGTGATCGGCACCTCCTCTTCGTCCCAGGTGGCCACCGGCTCGACGTGCAGGGCGGCGCACGGGCCGGTAGGTTCTTCGGCCGGCGCGGCGCTGTCCGCGCTCTCTCCGCCCTCGGGCGGCGCGCAGGCCAGAAAGGCGAACATCCCGAGCATCCCGAGATGCTAGCACCGGAGCCCATGGAACACAATCTCGATCCCCTCGTGCACGCCGCCGAGGCCGCCGTCCCCGCCGCCCTTGCGGAGCTGTGTGCGTACCTGCGCGTGCCCGCCATCTCCTGCGACCCGGCCCACGCCGACGACGTGCGGGCGCTCGCGGCCAAGGTCGCCGCCGACCTGCGCACGCTCGGGTTCGAAGACGCCGAGGCCCGCGAGCTCGACGGCGCCCTCCCCTGCGTGACCGCGAGCTGGATCCGTCGGCCGGGCGCGCCGACGGTCCTGGTGTACGGTCACCTGGACCTGCAGCCCACCAAGGGCGAAACGTGGACCAGCCCGCCCCACGCGCCCGAGGTGCGCGACGGGCGGCTGTATGCGCGCGGCGCCGCCGACGACATGGGCGGGTGGGTGAGCCACCTCGCGGCGATCCGGGTGTGGCTGGCGGAGACCGGCTCGCTCCCCTGCAACCTGCGCCTGGTGATCGAGGGCGAGGAGGAGATCGGGAGTCCCAACCTGGAACGCTACATCGACGCGTTCCCGGAGTGTTTCGCCGCCGACGCGATGGTGCTCACCGACTGCGAGAACCCCTCCCCCGAGATCCCCGGCCTCACGGTGTCGTTGCGGGGGCTCCTGGAGCTCACGCTGCGTTGCAGCGCGCTCGAGGCGGACATCCACTCCGGCTTGTGGGGCGGGATGGTGCCCGACGTGTCGCTGGCGTTGATGCGCCTGGTCAGCCGCCTGATCGACGAGGACGGGCGCGTCCGCGCCCCGCGCTCGGTGGTGCCCGAAGCGTGGCGGCAGGCGGCGTGGGACGTCCCGCTCGGCAACGAGGTGATCGCCGCCGGCGCCCACCTCCGCCCCGACGTCGACCCGTTGCCGCACCGCGGTGCGCCGCCCGCGGAGCACCTGTGGCGCCAGCCCGCGGTCACGGTGGTCGCCACGACGCTGCCCACCCGCGACATGAAGAAGAACGCGCTGCGTCGGAGCGCCGAGGCGGTGCTGTCGGTGCGGGTTGCGCCCGGGATGGCCGACGCCGACCTCAAGGCGGCCTTCGAGGCCGAGCTGCGGCGCGACCCGCCGGCGGGTGTGCATGTCGAGCTGCAGTGGAGCGCGCTCCCCTCGGGCGCGTGGCTGTACCAGCCACGCGGTCCGGCGTTCGAAGCGGTCGACCGGGCGTACACCCGGGCGTGGGGGCGCCCGCCGCTCCGCGTCGGCATCGGCGGGAGCATCCCGTTCGTGGCGCTCTTCGGCCGACGCTTCGGCGACCTGCCGCTGATCCTCAACGGCGTCATCGACCCGCAGACCACCGCGCACGGCCCCGACGAGAGCCTGCACCTGGACGTCTTCCGCAAGGCGGTGGTCGCCAACGTCTGCCTGTACGCCGAGCTGGCCGACGTGCTCCAGGGCTGACCGCCGCTCCACCCCCCGCCGCGCCGGCTCACGGCCGGCGCCACGCCCACCGTGCGTTTCCCCCGATCGAGGACGAATCGCCGCCGGCCGGCGTCGCCGCCCACGTGGGGTGTCGTTGGCGGGCGCCCCGCGACCGGCCGGGTCGCGAGCCGGGGCGGGCGGGCGCCCGGCTGCGATGCGAGGCCCGGCGGAAATCCGCCGGCACTTACGACCCATAAGCGCCGCCGGATATCCGCGACGAGGGCATAAGCCACCCCGGATTTCCGTTTTTCGCCCTTGGGAGCACGCCGGCGGCGCGGCCACCACGAGCAAACCTGCGCTTTTCAGGCTCCAGGGCCGCGCGTGCGACCCCAAGCGGAAATCCGAGGGGGCTTACACCGCGGCCAGGG
>SXOM01000392.1 GCA_005776735.1 Pseudomonadota bacterium | reverse complement strand
CGGCGTGGCGGGCCCACGCGGCGGCGCCGCCCGAGCCGTGCGTGTCGTGTGCGTGGCAGGGTGTGTGCCGGGGCGGCTGCCGCATCGTCGCCGAGGCCGTCACCGGAGACCGGTTCGCCCCCGACCCCGAGTGCCCGCGGGTCCGGGAGGGCGCGTGAGCGGTACGCCCCCCGCGCGCGGCGCCCGCGTCGCCGCGGGTGCGCTCGTCTTCGGGACCGCGGCGTGTGTCAGCTACGCCCTCCAGCGCCTCGGCGCGGTGGCCGACGACCCGGCGCTGGTCTTCGCCCAGGCCCACATCCCCTACTTCGGCCGCATCGCGATGGCGGCCATCCACGGCGGCATGGCGGGGGTGGTGGTCGCGGGGGTGGCGACCGACCCGGCGCGCGTCGTGCGCACCGCGGCGTGGTGGGCACCCGCGCTGGTCCTGCCCGCGGCCGGGGCGATGGTGGCCTACCCGTGACCGCCTGGCTCTACGCGGCGCTGATGCCCGTCCACGGCCTCTTGTCGGCCCTCGCGCTCGCCGCGTTGGCGCACCCGGTGGTGCTCTTGCGGCGGGCCGAGGCGGCCGGCCGCGCGCGGACCGTCGCGCTCTACGCGACGATGCTCCTGGCGGCCCTCAACGGGATCGGCTGGGGGTTGTACCCGAGCTACCGCCAAGCGGTGAAGCCGCGCCTGCGCCTGGACGTGCCCACGGCGGCGGTGGTCTTCGAGACCAAGGAGCACCTGGCGTGGTTTGCGCTGGTCCTGGCCGTGGCCGGAACGGTGACGCTCTACGCACGCCAGGACCCCCGCGCCGCGCGGGTGTCCCTCGGCCTCGCGCTCGGATGCGGGCTCGTCGCCGCCGGCATCGGCGTGTACGTGGCGGCCGCCGACTGGGTCAGTGCGACAGGCTGAACGAGTCGATCACGTTGCCGGCGAGGTCGTACGCCACGAAGTCCACCCGGTCGGTCGAGAAGTCGGCGATGACGTAGTGGTTGATCGGGTTGGCCACGAGCCCGAACCAGTCGGCCTGCGAGTTTTCATACAGAGGGGCGCCCGCGCCGCCGGTCACCACGTAGGTGACGCCACCTTCGGCCTCGGCGCCGGCCAGGATCGGCACACTCCGCTCGTAGATGTGGTTGTGCCCGGCCACGACGAGATCGACGTTCGATTCTTCCCACACCGGCGCCCAGTACTCGCGGAGCGCTTCGAAGGAGCCGTGGGTGGTGCACGTGGAGTACGCCGGCTGGTGGTGGACCACCCACCGCCAATCGGCCGTGGCCGCCTGGTATTCCGCACGCATGAACTGCACCTGGTCGGAGCTGAGCTGCGTCTGGTCGCGCACCGTGTCGTTGAGCGCCACGAGGTGCAGCGGGCCCCAGTCCAGGGCGTACCACTCTTCGTTGCCCGGCATGCCGACCTGCGCGAAGTAGCCCTGGGCCAGGAACTCGTGGTTGCCGTGGGTGATGGCCAACGGGCGGCGGGCCATCACGTCGCCCGAAGCGGCAAACCAGTTGTCCCACTCGATCTGGCTGGCGCCGAGCTCCACCATGTCGCCGGAGGTGATCATCAGGTCGGGCGCCGCCGCGTCGACCGCGGCGATGACTTGGGTCCAGGTGTCGACGTCGCCGCGCGAGTCGCCGAACATCGCCACGCGGAAGCTGTCGAAGGTGCCGGGGGCGCCCGGCGTGGTGAACGTGGCCTCGTCGGACCACCCGCCTTCGCCACCCACCCGGTAGGTGTACGTTGTATTGGGAAGCAACCCCACACACACCCGCACCTCGTGCTGCCGGTAGTCCCCGACGTTGAGCTGCGCGGTGCCGAACAAGAAGCTGCCGCCCTCGTAGGTGGTGGCGCCGGTGGGAAACGTGTCGGCGGGGCCGATGACGAGGCTGCTCGCCAACGTCCCCACGTCGGTCTGCCACAAGAAGCTGCGGCTCACCGAGGGGTCCCGCGAAGGAAACCCCTGGTGTACGGCGAAGGGGGTGGGGCTCGACCCGTACGTCTCTTCGTGGGCGTCGGCCGGCATCGACTCGCCCTGGAGCAGGCCGAGGGGGATCTCGATGTCCCCCACGCAGTCCGCCGACAGGTTGGGCACGTCGGTCTTTTCGGGGAACGGGTCGCAGCCGAGGAGGAGGAGCGCGAGCGGCATGGTCAGAACCCGAAGTGCGAAGCGACGATCAGTCCGTCGTTGTCGTAGGATTGCCCTTCGTTCTCCTGGCGCAGGTTCCAGTAGACGAAGGCGCGGAGGTCGCGGACCGTCCGAAACAGGGGCTTGCCGGCGTAGACCCCGACGCCCGCGGCAATCGTGCGGCGCTCCTGCGCGTCGTCGGCCGGCCCGGTCAGCGGCACGTCGTTGACCGGGACGTACGGGTCGAGCTGCTCGAACCGACCGATCACCGCGAGGTGTTTCCCCACCACCGGGATCGGGCTCAGGAAGCAGCCCACCTGGCCGTACCCGCCGTACGCCGAGGAGTCGACGATGTTCACGTCCTCCCAGTCGGTCCACGTCATGCGGAACTCGCCCTGCGCGGTGAGCGGCCCGACGTGCCCGAAGAGCTCCCCCCCGAGGCCCGACGCCATCTCCCGCACACCCTCGTCGCCCATCATGTTCGCGAACGCGCTGGCCCCCACCGAGAACGTGGCCGGCACGTCGGGATCGAGCAACTCGCCCGTGGTGCCCGGCCCGCCGAGCGGCGACACCACCACGCGGCCCGCGTACAGCAGCGTGTCGTCGACGTTGCTCAACCGATTGGCACCTTCGCCGTCGAACGCCGCCGCCTGGAGCTCGACGAGGTTCTTCTCGCCGAGGTTGCTCAGGACCATCACCCCGATCTCGCGATCGTGGTCGAAGTCCGCCATCTCCGGGCGGTCCCCGAACAGCACGGCGGTGTCGCTCACGATCGAGGTACGCGACGTGGGCGGCTTCATCTGGCCGGCCCGCAGGCGCGCGTAGCGCCCGGGCCCGATCTCGACCCACGCGTCCTTCAGGCGCGCTTCGGGCATGAGCTCCACCCCGAGCTGCGTGCGCACCTGGAAGCCGGTGTCCTTCCAGAAGTCGGCCGCGAACTCCAGCCGCGCGCGGGTGAGCGAGAACCCGACCTCGCCGGGGATCGCCGGATCCACGTTGGCCTGCATGAACGTGAACCGCGGCTGCACGAACCCCCCGAGCTGCACCGTCGAATGGTCGAAGGGGCCGTCAGGGTCGACGTTGAGCAGCTCGACGGCGAAGGCCGAGGCAGCGAGGAGGATCATGGGCGGCCCACCCTAACGCCGATGCAGACACCTTCGGGCGGTGCCCCGCGACCGTCCCGAAAGAATCGCACACTTCCGGGCACCGCGCGGCGCCGGGCGACAACTCCTGACCGCCGGGCGACGTCCGGCGAGGTATTGGGCGCCCATGATCCGCACCCTCGCCTTCGCCCTCTTCACCGCCTGCGCCTCCGGTCCCGACGTGGAGAAGCTGCAGGCCGACGTCGACGCCGCGGCCGCCGCCAAGGACTACGCGGGCGCCATCCAGAAGGCCGACGCCGCGCTCGCCCTCCCCGAGGTCAGCGCCGACGCCGCGAAGGCGTGGCGCTTCGAGTCGGCGAAGCTGCACGCGCAGGCCGCCGCCGGGAACGGCGCGGACGTCAAGGCGGGCCTCGAACGACTCGCCGGGTCCAACCCCAAGCAGGTCACCGCCTCGACCTACCTCACGCTCGCCGACAAGCTGCGCGCCGCGGGCGACGGCCCCGGCTACGCCGACCTGCTCGACGCGGGCCTCAAGCGGTTCCCCGCCGAGACCGCGTTCCAAACGAAGATCGACGAGATGAAGTCCTCGGCCGACCCGGCGGAGATCGAGCGGCTCAAGGCGCTCGGCTACCTGTAGCGGGCGTCCCCGGGCCGCCGTGCTCCGTGACGGGCCGTCACGGAATTCCCGCACCCGCCACCGCCCCGCAATCGATGATCCTGGTGCGCCCGAAGGTGGGTGGCGGCACACACCTTGCTAAGGGGCGCGCATGGACGTTCACGCCTTCTTCGACCCCGCCACCTGGACCCTCACCTACGTAGTGGTCGACCCCACCTCGCGTGACGCGGTGGTGATCGACAGCGTGCTGGACTTCGACCCGGCGACGGGCCGGGTGGGCCACACGTCGATCGATGGCCTCCTGGCCTGGGTGGCCGAACGACAGCTCACCGTGCGCGCCACGCTCGAGACGCACGCCCACGCCGACCACTGGTCGGGCGCCGCCACGCTGCGCGACCGGCTGGGCATCCCGGTGGTCATCGGCGCCGGCATCCGCCGGGTCCAGGCCACGTTCGCGCCGGTTTTCGGGCTGGCCGACACCCTCCCGACCGACGGCAGCCAGTTCGACGTGCTCGCCGAAGACGGGCAGGTCCTGCGGTTCGGCACGATCGAGGTCACGGCGCTCAGCACTCCGGGGCACACACCGGCGTGTGTCACCTGGAAGATCGGCGACGCGCTCTTCACCGGCGACGCCCTGTTCATGCCCGACTCGGGCGTCGGGCGGTGCGACTTCCCCGGCGGCAGCGCCGAGACGTTGTACGACGCGATCGTGGGCAAACTCTACACCCTGCCCGAACCGACCCGCGTCTTCGTCGGCCACGACTACCAACCGGGCGGGCGGGCGCTCGCCTACGAGACCACGATCGGCGCCAGCAAGGCCGGAAACCTGCAGCTCCCCGCTTCGCGCTCGCGCGACGAGTTCGTGGCGGCGCGGGTGGCCCGCGACCGTACGTTGGCCCCGCCGCGGTTGTTGTTCTACAGCATCCAGGTCAACCTCGCGGCCGGGCGCCTGCCCGCCCCGACCGCCGACGGGCGGCGGTTCCTGGTGCAGCCGCTCACCGTGGTCGAGTAGGGGCCGGCCGTGCAGCTCGGATTTGTGATCGACCAATCCCGCTGCATCGGCTGCCACGCCTGCTCGGTGGCGTGCAAACAGGAGAACGACGTACCGCTCGGCGGCTTCCGCACCTGGGTGAAGTACGTCGAAGCGGGCACGTTCCCCGAGGTCGATCGGCACTTCGCGGTCCTGCGCTGCAACCAGTGCACCCGCCCGCCGTGCGCCGCGATCTGCCCGACGGGAGCGCTCCAGAAGCGGGCCGACGGGGTGGTCGACCTCGACCGCGACGCGTGTGTCGGGTGCCGCGCCTGCCTCCAGGCCTGCCCCTACGAAGCGCTCCACTTCGACGACAGCCGCGGCGTCGCCTCCAAGTGCCACTTCTGCGCCCACCGGGTCGAGAAGTCGCTCGCACCGGCGTGTGTGTCGGTCTGCCCCACGCAGGCGCTCCTGCCGGTCGACCTGCACGACCCGGCCGACCGGCAAGCCGCGGCCGTCCGCGAGGGGCGCACCACCGTGCGCCGGCCCGAGTTCGAGACCGGCCCCAACGTGCACTACGTCGCCGCATCGCCGCTGGCCCTGGTCCCCGAAGCGGCCCACCGCGACTCGGCGTGGTTGTGGGCGGAGCGCACCCCGGGTCGGCCAGAGGTGGTGGGGGTGGGCCCCGACGGCGCGCGGGTCGTGCTCGAGCCGGTGCACCGCGTCCCGTGGGGGTGGCACGTCACGACGTTCCTCCTCGTGAAGGGCGCGGAGTCGGGCCTCGCGTTCCTGGCGCCGCTCACCGAACTGGAGCCGGCGGTGGTGTCGGGCATCGCCGCGGTGGGCACGGCGGTCGTGGCCGCGCTCATGGTCGCCGACCTGGGGCGCCCCGAACGGTTCCTGTACCTGCTCACCCGCGGCAACCCCAAGAGTTGGCTGGTGCGCGGCGCGTGGTTGTTGATGGTGTACGGCACCGTCCAAGGCTTCGCGTTCGTGGGCGCCCTGCTCGGCGCCACCGGGCTCGCCGAGGCCCTCGGGTGGGCGGGGGCGGCGATGGCGCCCGCGGTGGCCGGGTACAGCGCTCAGCTCTTCGGCCAGTGCGAAGGGCGGCCGTTCTGGGCGGCGGCGCAGGCCTGGCCGCGGTTGTTGTCCCAAGCGCTCACCGCGGGTGGGGCGCTCGCCGTGGCGCTCGGCGCCACGGCGCTGGTACCCGCCGCGCTCGCGGGCCTCGCGGTGTACGCCGCCGTGGCGTGGTCGTACCGGGCCAGCGCCGACCCCGCCGGACCGTACCTCCGCAGCGCCCGCCCGTGGGGGTTGGCCCCCCTGGCCGGGCTCGCGCTCGGCGCCGCGGCGCTCCTCGGTGCGCTGGTGGTTCCGGCCCTGGCGCTGTTGGTCATCCCCGCGCTCTACGTCGAAGACACGGCCTGGCTGCGCGCCGGCCAGCTCCCCCCCAACTCCTGAGGTCGCATGGAGCTGCTCACTGTCCCGCCGCCCGAGACCTGGGACGACGTCTCCGAGCTCGACGCGCTCGCCTGGCCGCGCCGCGTCGAGCGCCACTCGATGCTCGTGCCGACGGCGTGCTTCAACTGCGAGTCCGGTTGCGGCCTGTTGGCGTGGGTCGACAAGGAGACCCTGGAAATCCGCCGCTTCGAGGGCAACCCGCTGCACCCGGGCTCGCGCGGGCGCACGTGCGCGAAGGGGCCGGCGACGTTGTCCCAGGTGCAGGACGAACAGCGCATCCTGCACCCGCTCAAGCGGGTGGGGCCGCGCGGGGCCGGACAATGGGCGCGCATCAGTTGGGAGGAAGCGCTCGACACCCTGGGCGCATCCATTCGAAAAGAGCTTGTCGAAGGCAGAAAGACCTCGGTCATGTACCACGTGGGCCGCCCCGGTCACGACGGGGCGATGGAGCGGGTGCTCCAGGCGTGGGGGGTGGACGGACACAACTCCCACACCAACGTGTGCTCCGCCGCGGCCCGCCTCGGCTATGCGCTGACCCAGGGCAGCGACCGACCCTCGGCCGATCACGAAAACGCAAAGTTCATCCTGCTCCTGTCCGCACACCTCGAGACGGGGCACTACTTCAACCCCCACGCTCAGCGCATCATCGACGCCAAGTCGCGCGGGGCGCGGATCGCCGCGATCGACGTCCGGTTGTCGAACACCGCGAGCCTCGCGGACTGGTGGATCGCGCCGCAGCCCGGCACCGAGGCGGCGCTGTTGCTCGCGATCGCGAACGAGCTCCTCACGCGGGACCTCGTGGACTGGGCGTTCGTCGAGCGGTGGACCAACTGGCGCGAGACGCTCGCGGCGCTCCGGCCGGGCGCGCCGGTGGAGTTCTCCGGGTTCCAGGCTGCGCTCCGCGAGACCTACGCCTGGGCCACGCCGGAGTACGCCGCGGCGGAATGCCAGGTCGACGCCAAGGTGGTCGGCGAGCTCGCCCAGGCCATCGCCGACGCGCAGGGGGCGTTCGCGGCCCACGTGTGGCGCAACGCCGCGTCGGGCAACCTCGGCGGGTGGCAGGTGGCGCGCGCCCTCACGCTGTTGTCGATCCTCGGCGGCGCGGTCGGCACCCGCGGCGGCACCAACCTCGCCGCGTTCGACAAGTTCGTGCCCCCGCCGGCGCTGCGACCGCCCCCGCAGGACGCGTGGAACCCCCTCACCTTCCCCGACGAGTACCCGCTCGCGCACCACGAGCTGTCGTTCCTGCTGCCCCACTTCATCGAAGAGGGTCGCGGCACGCTGGCGGTGTACTTCACGCGCGTCTACAACCCGGTGTGGACCAACCCCGACGGCAGCGCGTGGGAGCGGGTGCTCAAGGACGAAGCGGCGGTGGGCCTGCACGCGGCGCTCACCCCCACGTGGAACGAGACCGCCGAGCTCGCGGACCTCGTGCTCCCGATGGGCCTCGGGCCCGAGCGGCACGACCTCCAGAGCCAGGAGACGCACAACGCACGCTGGATCGTCTTCCGCCAACCGGTCCGCCGCGTGGCGATGGAGCGGATGGGCACGACCCACGCCGACACCCGGGGCACCAACCCCGGCGAAGTGTGGGAGGAGGAGGAGTTCTGGATCGCGCTCTCGTGGCGCATCGACCCGGACGGGAGCCTCGGCATCCGCCGCTGGTTCGAGTCGCCGTCGAAGCCGGGCACACCGCTCACCGTCGACGAACACTACGCGTGGATCTTCGAGAACAGCGTGCCGGGCCTCCCGGCGGCGGCCGCTGCCAAGGGGCTCACCCCGCTGCAGTACATGCGCCGCTTCGGGGCGTTCGCGGTGCAGGACGACACCCGCGGCACCCACCAGAAGCCGCTCGACACCGCCGGCGCGGAGATCGACGACGCCGGCACCGTGCGTCGCGACGGCAAGCCGGTCGGACTGGTGGTGGACGGCGTCGCGGTCGGCGGCTTCCCGACGCCGAGCCGTCGCCTGGAGTTGTGGAGCTCGACGCTGGTGGAGTGGGGTTGGCGCGAACACGCCATGCCCGGCTACATCCGCAGCCACCTGCGCGACCGCGCTCCGGGAGAGCTGGCGTTGGTGCCGACGTTCCGCCTCCCGGTGCACATCCACACCCGCTCCGCCAACAGCAAGTGGCTGATGGAGCTGGCGAACAACAACCCGGTGTGGATCCACCCGACCGACGCCGCCGCCATCGGGGCCGCCACCGGCGACCTGGTGCGCGTGTGCACGCGGATCGGCCACTTCGTCGACCGGGCGTGGGTCACCGAGGCGATCCGCCCCGGCGTCGTGGCCGCGTCGCACCACCTCGGCCGCTGGCGCCGCCACGCGACCCACGGCGTGGAACGATGGGCGAGCGCGCGGATGCTCCGCGAAGAGGGCGCCGACGGCGTGATCCGCATGCGGCGGGCCGACCAGGTGGGCGCGTTCGTTTCCCCGGACCGGGACAGCGCACGGGTCACCTGGACCGAGGGCGGCGTCCACGAAAACCTCGTCTTCCCGGTGCAGCCCGACCCGGTGTCGGGGATGCACTGTTGGCACCAGGTCGTGCGCGTGGAGCGGGCCCAGGCCGACGATCGGTACGGCGACCTGGTGGTCGACACCCGCGCGTCCAAGGCCGTGTACCAGGAGTGGCTCGCGCTGGCGCGGCCGGCGACCGGCGAGCTCCGGCGACCGTTGGAGCTGGCCCGTGCGGTGCGCCCGGTGGCGAGCGCCTTCCGACGCCCCGGCTGACCCCCGGCGGCGGCGCGACGCGGCCCCGCCTCGGCCCGACCCGCGGACGGGCCTACCGCGTCGCCCCGACCCCTTCGTCGTCCTCCGACTCCTG
>SXOM01000391.1 GCA_005776735.1 Pseudomonadota bacterium | reverse complement strand
GGCCGGCGTCGCGGGGGCGGCCGGCGGCGTGGGCTCGGCGGGCGGCGCTGCGGGCACCACGGGCTCGGGAGGCTTGACCGGCTCGACCGGCGCCACCTCGATCGGCTTGATGTCGACGGGAAGATCGACCTCGGAGCTGGACGTGGTGGAGTACCAGAACAGCCCACCCGCTGCACACAAGCCGCCGCACACGACCACGAGGACGGCGATGACCGCGATGACCCACTTCACGAGGCACCCCGAAGGAGGGCCGCGTCTATCATGCAAAAGCAACCGGGCAAGGCCTAGCTGCGGCGGGCGACCCAGCCGGGCTCGACGACCACGACGCCGACGGCCTCCACGGGCCCTCGGAGCGTGAGACTGGGCCCAAGCTCGACGTCGAGCGCGCCCCCCTCCATGTGCACCCGGACCGCGGACCCGACGAGGCCCCGCGCGCCGCACACCGCGGCCACCGCGCACGCGCTGGAGCCGCTCGAACGGGTCTCGCCCGCGCCGCGCTCCCAGATGCGCGCCTCGACGCGGCCCTCGTGCACCCGCACGAACTGGACGTTGGTGCGGCCGGGCACGCTGCCCTCGACCACGGCCCCGCGCGCCCGCCAGTCGTCCGGCCACGCGAAGATCACGGCGTGCGGGTTGCCCACGTCGACGCGCCACGCCGCTTCGCCCGCGAGCACGTCGGGCCCCCACACCCGCGCCGCCCCCATCTCGACCCGCACCTGCTCGCCCTGGACCGCGCACCCCACGGTGCCGCCCGGGGTCCACACCGCGAAGCTCGACGCGGCGCCGCGACGGTGCACGAGCCAGTGGGCGTAGATCCGAAGGCCGTTCCCACTCTTTTCGGCCTGCGATCCGTCGGGGTTGTGGATGCGCAGCCCGTACGGGGCCCCGTCGCGACCCGCCACCGGCTCGAGGATGCCGTCGCTCCCGACCCCCAAGTGCCGATCGCACACCGCCTGCACGAGCGCCGGCGTGAGCGCCTCGCCCGATTCGAGCACCAGGTAGTCGTTCCCGAGGCCGTGGGCGCGCCAGAGCTGCACCGCGGCGGGTTATCCCGGCTCGGTGCAGCGCGTGGTCAGCAAGAGCCCGGCCGCCCAGGCCTTCGCGGCCGCCCTCGACGCGGGGCCGCCGCTGGTCCTGCCGGACGACCTGTGCCTGGTGCTCGGGGGCGACGGCACCATGTTGCAGGCCATCCAGGCGCGCGGCCCGGGGGCGGTGTGGCTGGGGCTGAACTTCGGCCACCTCGGCTTCCTGATGAACGACGTGCCCGCCGAGGGCGGCGTCGCCTACGTCCGCGAGCGCCTGGCCGCGCGGGCGTGGCACGCGTCACCGGTCATGCGCCTGGGCATGGCGGGCACCGTCGGCGGCGGAAGCGTGACCGGCCTCGCGGTCAACGACGTGTACGTCGAGCGCCAGTCGGGCACCACCTGCCACCTGCGCGTCCGGGTCGATGGCCACGTGCTCGCGGAGCGCCTGGTGTGCGACGGCATCATCGCCGCGACGCCGCTCGGCAGCACCGCGTACAGCTTCTCGGCGGGCGGCCCCGCGTCGCACCCGCTCGTCCGCTCGATGCACCTGACGGCGATCTGCCCGCACGCGCCCAAGTTCGCGCCGCTGGTGCTCCCGGCCGGGGCGGTGGTCGAGGTCGAGGTGCTCGACCCCGGGCGGCGCCCCGCCCGCGTCGTGGTCGACGGCGTGGGGCACGACGACGTGCGCGCCGTCCGCATCGCCCACGAGCCCGCGCAGGACGTGTCGTTGGGCTTCTTTCACGGCCACGACTTCACGCGCACGCTGCTCCGCAAGCTCATCCGGCGCTGAATTGCCCGCGCCGTTGGGTTACCCGGCGCAACCCCTCCCGGAGCACGCGTGGACATCCGCCAGATCACCGAGCTGCTCGGCAAGGACGCCGAGTCCCTGCTGACCCACACCTGCAAGGGCCTCCCCAAGGAGCGCATGGCGCTCCCCGGCGCCGACTTCACCGAGCGTGTCTTCATGGACAGCGACCGGTCGCCGCGGGTGCTCGGCTCCCTCCAGCGCCTGTTCGATCACGGGCGCCTCGGCGGCACGGGCTACCTGTCGATCCTGCCGGTCGACCCGGGCATCGAGCACTCCGCGGGGGCGAGCTTCGCCAAGAACCCCGACTACTTCGACCCGAAGAACATCGTCGAGCTCGCGCTCGAGGGCGGCTGCAACGCCGTCGCCAGCACCTACGGCGTGCTCGGCATGTGCGCGCGGCGCTACGCCCACCGCATCCCGTTCATCGTGAAGATCAACCACAACGAGCTGTTGACCTACCCCAACAAGTTCGACCAGGTGCTCTTCGGCACGATGAAGCAGGCGGCCGACATGGGCGCCTGCGCGGTGGGCGCCACCATCTACTTCGGCTCGCCGGAGTCGGGCCGCCAGATCGTCGAGGTCGCCCAGGCGTTCGCCTTGGCCCACGAGCTCGGCATGGCCACGGTCTTGTGGTGTTACCTCCGCAGCAACGGCTTCAAGAAGGACGGCGTCGACTACCACGTCTCGGCCGACCTCAGCGGCCAGGCCAACCACCTCGGCGCCACCATCCAGGCCGACATCGTCAAGCAGAAGCTGCCGGAGAACAACGGCGGGTTCAACGCGCTGAACTTCGCCGGCTCCAGCTACGGAAAGACCGACAAGCGCATCTACACCGAGCTCACCACCGACCACCCGGTCGACCTGGTGCGGTACCAGGTGGCCAACGGCTACATGGGCCGGATCGGGCTCATCAACTCCGGCGGTGCCTCCACCGGCGAGAGCGACCTCGCCGAGGCGGTGCGCACCGCGGTCATCAACAAGCGCGGCGGCGGAATGGGCCTCATCTCGGGCCGCAAAGCGTTCCAGAAGCCGCGCGCCCAGGGCATCGAGCTGTTGCAGGCCATCCAGGACGTGTACCGCTGCGGCGACGTCACGATCGCGTAGATCGCATGGCTGCCCTCTTCGGTCGCGCCCTCAGCGACGTCCCCACCGACGACCTCAAGGTGCTCCTGCGTGCGCTCGTGCGCGGCGAGCTGACCTGCCCGCTCACCGCGTGGGAGGTGGCCCGGTTCGGGCTCCAGCAGCGCCAGGAGGCGCTCTTCGACGCGCTGCGCGGGCTCGACGGCGCCGGGGTGCGCGCGGTGCTGGTGGCGGTCCTGGCCGAGCGCGCACCAAAGACCCGGCAGTCAATTCGCGCAGCCGCTCCACTTCGGCGCCGATGGCAGACACCAGTTCCGCCGCTTCGCCGCGATC
>SXOM01000390.1 GCA_005776735.1 Pseudomonadota bacterium | reverse complement strand
GCCGCGCGGCGGGATCAACGTCGCCCCCCGCGCCGCGGCGCGCGCCAGCACCCGCCGCTCGACGCGGCCGGTCGCGGCGCGCCGCCCACCGTGTACACGGTCACCAAGTGTGCGGACCGGCCGGCGCCCCGCCGGCGGCGGCGCTATCCTCGCGCGCGGATGAAGGTCCTGTTCACCCACGGCTACTTCCTCGCGGACGATCCGCACGAGGCGGAGCTCATGCGGCCGTTCCCGCCGCTCGGCATCCAGTACCTCGTGGCCTACCTGCGCCGCGAAGGGGTGGACACCGAGTGGTGGGACAGCACCTTCCAGCCGGGTGTGGGCGCGTTTCCCGCGGTGCTCGACGCCGCGCGGCCCGACCTCGTCGGGTTCTACGGCCACACCGTGACCCGCCCGGTCACTGCCGGCATGGTGCGGGAGGTCCGCGGGCGTGGGCTTCGCGTGGTGGCCGGTGGGCCGGACCCGGTCCAGTACCTCGACGAGTACTTCGCGATGGGCGTCGAGGTCGTGGTGATCGGCGAAGGCGAGCGTACGATGCACGAGCTCGTCGCCCACCTCGCCGCGAACCGCGGTCGCTGGGACCCCGAATCGCTCCGCGAGGTGCCGGGCATCGCGTTCCGCGCCGGCGAGGTGCTGGTCCGCACCGCCGCGCGGCCGCTCGTCCGGCCGCTGGACAGCCTGCCGTGGCCGGCGCGCGAGCGGGCCGACCTCGAGGCGTACTTCTCGGCGTGGCGGCGTCGCCACGGGCAGACCGCGGTGTCGATGACGACCAGCCGCGGCTGCCCGTACCACTGCACGTGGTGCAGCAAGCAGGTGTACGGCGACACCTTCCGACGGCGTGACCCCGACGCGGTGATCGACGAGCTCCTCGCCGTGCGCGAACAGTTCGCGCCGGACCAGGTGTGGTTCGTGGACGACATGTTCACGCTCAACCGGAGCTGGGTCGACCGCTTCGCCGAGCGGATGGTGTCCCGCGGGGCGGTCACGCCGTTCTACGTCATCGGCCGCGCGGAGACGCTGGAGCCCGCCCAGCTCGATCGGCTGCGCGCCGCCGGACTCTACCGCATGTACGTGTCGGCGGAGAGCGGCGCGGACCACGTGCTCGAGGCCATGAAGAAGGGCACGACCACGGCCGAGCTACGGCGCGCGGGGCGCCTCTTGCGCGACGCGGGCATCGAGATGGGCGCCTTCGTCATGCTCGGCTACCCCGGTGAAGCCCGCGAAGACGTGCTCGCGACGCGGGACCTGCTCCGCGACCTGGACCCGGCGGTCACGCTCGTGTCGGTCGCGCACCCGATGAAGGGCACCGCCTTCTACGACGCGGTCCAGGCCGACGTCACCGGCGCCGTGGGGGGCCGCTTGACCTTCCAGATGGCGTACACCCCGAGGTTCTACACCGCGGCGCAGCGGATGTTGTGGGCCGACGAGCGGCGTCGGCGGGCCGAGGGCGTGTTCGCGCGCGTGGGGGCGGCGGCCCGGTATGCGTGGTGGCGGTCGGCGATGGAGCTCGGTTGAGCGCCGCGGGTCGTCGCCGTCGCGCCTTGCCGGCGCCACCCCGGCGGGTAAGGGCCGCGCCCGAAGCGGGGTCCTCCATGCGTACGTTCTTCCTGGTGCTCCTGGCCACGGCTTGCTCCGATGGGTTCGGCGACGGCGGCGAGAACCCCAACGACAAGGGCGACACCGCCGGCGACAACGACGGGGACACCGGGAAGGACGCCGACTCGGGCCAGGACACCGACTCGGGCCAGGACACCGGCGCCGACCCCGACGACGTGGACGACGACGGCGACGGCGTCACCGAGAACGAAGGTGACTGCGACGACCACGACGGCGACGTGTCCCCGGACGAGCGCGAGGTTCCCTACAACGGCGCCGACGACGACTGCGACGAGGGCACCCCCGACGACGACCTCGACGGCGACGGCTACGACGCCGACACCGACTGCGACGACCGCGACGCCGACACCCACCCGGCGGCGGACGAGCTGCCCTACAACGGGGCCGACGACGACTGCGACGAGCGCACCCCCGACGACGACCTCGACGGCGACGGCGCCGTCCGCGCCGACGACTGCGACGAGGACCGCGCCGACGTGGGCCCGGACGCCGACGAGGTCCGCGGCGACGGCGTGGACAACGACTGCGACGGCGACACCGACGAGCCCTTCGAGGTTCAGGCGCTCGACAGCTCCGGTGACGTCGGCTTCCCCAGCGCCGTCGGCGTCGACTCGATCGGGAGCGTGCACGTGGTCTACCGCGACGTCTCCCGCGGCGTGATCCGCCACACCACCGACGAGTCGGGCGCCTGGGCGGCCGGCGTCGACATCGTGACCGACACCGAGACCGGCGAGTCGTTGGACCTCGTGGTCGACGGCGCCGACCAGCTCCAGATCGCCTACACCTGGACCAGCGGCGCCTACACCGACCTGTGGTTCGGGTACCGCGACGGGAGCGGGGTCTGGGACGTGGGCTACGCGGTCGACGGCTACGCGCTGTCGGGCTCGCTGAGCACCGGCTGGTATGTGAGCATCGACGTGGACAGCGACAACCTGCCGTCGTTTGCCTACTACGACGACACCTACCTGGTCCCGCGGCTCGCCGACTACACGAGCTTCGGGGTGGGGGTCTACACCGACGTCGACGTCTGGTACTATTGGACCAACTACACCGGCGCCTACACCAGCCTCGCCATCGACAGCGAGGACTACGATCACGTGGCCTGGACCGACGACAACGCGATCAACGACGAAGGCCAGTACGCCGACTACAACGAGGTCACGGTGAACGAGACCATCGCCGACGACGCGATCTGGTTGTCGTTGGCGCTCCAGGCCGACGACACCGCGTGTGTCGCCTACCACGACGCGGTGTCCGCCGACCTGGAATATGCATGTCGTGACGCGAGCACCGAGACGTGGTCTCCGGTCACCGTCGACAGCACCGGTTCAGTGGGCCTCTACGCCCAGTTGGCGTTCGACAGCGCCGACCAGCCGTGGGTCGCCTACTACGACCAGAGCAATGGCGACCTGAAGGTGGCGGCGAACCTCGGTGGTGCCTGGACCACGTGGACGGTCGACGACGACGGCGACGTGGGCATCGCCCCGTCGTTGGCGATCGGCGTCGACGACCGCGTGCATGTGACCTACTACGACCTCACCAACGGCGCGCTCAAGTACGCCCAACTCAACGAGTGACCCGATGGCCCTGACCCCTGCCGGCGAGACGTTCCGGAGCCGCGTCTCCAACCCGCTCTTCTTCTTCGGGTGGAGCTTGGTGAAGTTGCCAAGCGCGCTGTTCTGCGGCGTCGGTGTCGCGGAGCTCACCGAGTCGGGGTGCCGCACGACGGTTCCCTACGGCTGGCGCAGCCAGAACCCGTTTCGCAGCACCTACTTCGCGGCGCAGGCGATGGCCGCCGAGCTTTCCACCGGCGCGCTGGTGCTGTTGGCCACCACCGACGCCGGCGTGCCGATCTCCACGCTGATCGTCGGCCTGGAGGCCACCTTCGGCAAGAAGGCCGACGCCACCACCACGTTCTTCTGTGATCAAGGCGCCGACGTCTTCGTGGCGGTGCGCGAGGCCGTGGCCACCGGCGAGCCGCGCAACGTCGTACTCCAGACGGTGGGTCGGCTGCCCGACGGGACCGAGGTGAGCCGGTTCCGGTTCACGTGGTCGGTGAAGAAGAAGGGGGGGTGAGGCACTTATTCTACACGCCCACCAGGGGTCGCCTCGGAGACCAGCGCGAACCATCGCGATGAAGCCCGGGGTTGCTCCGGGTTCGAACTCCACAGGCTGGCGAGCGGGGCGGGGGAGAGGGTGACGTGAGGCTGCAGGAGACCAAGCTCTGGCTCCGGTTCGCGCCGCCCCCGAGCATCGCCCAGTTGGGCCGCCTCGGCACCGACGTGGTGAACCCCGTGATCGAGGACCTCGTCGCGATCGCGAGGTCGGATCGCAGCGTACTGGCGTTGTTGAAGCGGGAGGTGCTCGCAGGTCGAGCACCGCTGACGCATGGCAGGGTGATCGGCCAGGTGTGGCGGAGCGGGAGCGGGCGTCAGGCCAACCAGCCTGGCCGGCGCCGGTCGCGCCCGGACGGCAGCCCGCGCAACCCCCGCTGCGCGCCGCGCGGCGGCCTCTGCTCGTGTCGGGCCCGGTCGCGGCGTGGCGCCCCCCACCCTGCCGAACTGTGTGATTACAGTTCCTTGTCGATCGATCGCGTCCGCTGGGGAGATAGTGCACCGCCGGAGCTCCGATGCGCGCCCTCCTCCTCCTCCTCCCCTTCGCCGGACTCGCCGGCTGTGAGCTGCTCTTTCCGCCCGCCGTCGTCGACGAGGACGGGG
>SXOM01000389.1 GCA_005776735.1 Pseudomonadota bacterium | reverse complement strand
GTGCGGCGCGGGTCCGGGCGGTGTGGGGCGGCGGCGGCGCGGTGGCGTTGGTCGCGGGCGCGCTCCTCCTCGCGGACCTCGGCCCGATCGATGCTCCCGCGGGGACCCATCGGTGGGAGACGCGCCTCGGCGCCCAGGACGTGCAGGCCGGCGGCGCGGCGGTATTGCTCGCGGCCGGGGTGGGCGGCGTGGTGCTCACGCTGAGCGAGGTGCCCGAGGGCCGCGTCCGGGCGCCGCTCCGCAACTGGGTCACCCCGGCCCGTGCCGATGTGGTGGTCGCCACCTACAACGAGGACCTGTTGGCGACGCTCGCGCGGGCTTCGACCCCCTGACGCACTCCGACGCCGACTCCGGGCGGGGCCGGGCAAGACGCGGCGACCCGGGTCGCGGGTCGGCGTCTTGCGGGGGGGGCCGAACGCGGGTGCGAAGAACGAGGACGAGGTCACCCCCGGGTCCTGCCGGCGACGGCGGGGACGCCGAACCGCGAGGGTCTGGCTGCACCGGCCCCGGTCGGTGGGCGGCGACCCGCTCGTCACCGTACTTCGAACGTCACGAACGCCCCGCCGAAGCACCCGAGGCTGAGCACGCCGAGTCCGAACGACGCCCCGCTCATCGCGTTGGCGCGGTTGCCGAGGTCCACCAGGTCGGCCTCGGTGCGGACGGCGGGGTTGTCGAGATCGTGGAACTCTTCGGTCCAGGCGACCGACATGCCGAACGCGACGAGGCTGGCCACGCCGAGGCCCGCCCCCACCACGAGGGGGGCGACGTGCGGCTTGGGCGTGATCCGCACGTGCACCGGCGTCGGCACCCGGCGGGTGCGCTCCGCCGGGACGGCCAGCCCGGCGGGTGGCTCGACCATGGGCACCAGGAGTCGGGTTTCCCACTCGCCATTTTCGAGGCGTTGGGCGATGGTCGCACGGTCGAGCGGCAGCGGACCGGCCTCGCCGTCGACCAGGCCCTCCCAGGGCAACGAACCGCCGGCTTCAGCGGGCGGCATGGCCGTCCACGCCGCGAGCATCGTCCCCGGCGGCCGCCACGCCGGGTCGAGGGCCTGGACGGCGCGAAGCTCCGCCGCGAGCACAGGACCGTCGCGCCGTTGCCAGGCGGCCATCGCGAGGCCGTGGTGCAGGAGTACCGCGTCCAGCCGATCCAGCGGTTCGCGCAAGCAGGCCAGGCGCGTGGCGAGGAGCGTTCCCGCGTCGCCGTCGAGGCGGGCGCGGCGCGCCAGGTCGACCAGATCGGGGAGGGTCGGCGCGGCGCCGCAGTCGGCGTATGCGCGCGCGCTCAGCAAGATCAGGGCGAACCACACCCCGCGAGCGTAGCGCGCTACCAGTCCTCGCCGCGGTGATTTTCGCCGTGGCAGGCCCCGGTGCACTCGTTGCCCGCGCGCGTCATGCCCGCGGGGAGCGTGACCTGCACCTCCCCGTCGACGTGCAGGCTCGGGTCCTCGATGCGGGTGGCGCTCGACACCGTGTCGCCGTGGCAATCGGTGCAGGACACGCCCTCCTCCAGGTGATCCTCGTGGCGGCCGCTCAGGTGGCGGCCGTTCCCGGAGGCGTCGTGGCAGTCGTTGCAACCGCCGACCGAGTCGGTCGCGTCGACCGAGCCGTTGTGGCCGGTGCCGTCGCCGTGGCAGTAGTTGTTGGAGCAGCCAGTGCCGTTCCACTCGGCGCGCGAAGCGAGGCCGTCCCCGAGGTCGGTCTCGGCCACGCCGGGGCTGTCGTCACCGACGAGGAAGTGCCCGGTCGACAGCGCCTCGTCGGGCGTCCGGTGGCACTGGAGGCACGCGAACGCATCGTGGAGATCGGTGTCCTCGACGTGCGCGGTGTGCGGTGCGAACGAGAGCGCGGTGGACTGGTCGTCGATGTCCTCGGGCGGCGCGCCGGTGCCGTTGTCGCCGCCGCCGTGGCAGTAGGTGCAGTCGGTGCGCCAACCCTCGGCGTGACACTCGTCGCAGGACACCCCGACGTCGCCGCCGGTGAGGTCGGCCCCGTGACACCCGAGGCAGTCGTCCTCCTGGAACTTCGCCGCCATGCCGTGCGCGCCGGGCTCGGCCCACCCCGCCGGGTGGTAGTCGCCGCCGCCGGTGTCGGGGTTGTCGCACACGTCGGTGGCGCCCGCGTCGATCCAGGTGCGGACCACGTCGACCAGGGCGGCGTCGAGCGCCCCCGAGGTCGGCATGACCTCGCCGTTGGCGCCCTGGGTGCCGGCCATCTTCGCCAGCAGGAACGAACCCTCGGCGTCGCCCGCCACCACCAACGTCTCGCCGGCGTAGGCGGCGCTCGCGATCCCCACGATCGCGGCGTAGGGGTCGGTCTCCAGGTCGAGGTCGCCGGCCTTGCCGCTGGCCGAGTGGCACACGACGCACTCGTCGTTGAAGATCTCGATGACGCCGCACCAGTCCTGGCTCGGCACGCCGCCACCGGTGTCGTCGCCGCCGGCGGTGTCCTTGCCGGTGTCAGGGTCGGGGCAGCCGAGGAGGAGGACGAGGAGGCAGAGCGGTCGCATGAGCGGCGGATACCCCCGCCGTCGCGCCATCGTCATCCGTCAGATGACAGGGGTGAGCGCCCACGCGAAGGTATCTCCCAGGTCGGTGCAGTCTTCTCGGGTGTAGCGATGTGACGCGGCCGCCCACACCGTGCGGTCGGCGCCTGCGATCGACAGCGTCCCCGTCGCGTAGGGTTCGAGCTCCACCGCTGCGTCGCCGGTGAAGACCTGGGTCGTGAACGCTTCGCGCCCGCAGCCGGTCTCCGCTTCGCCGAGCGTGGCGCCGCGCGCCACGGTCAGCCCCGGGAGGTCGCCGCCCTGGAAGGCGTTGCTCCAGTAGCCCTCGTGGAAGGCCGCGAGGAGCGTCGTCCCCGAGAGGAGCGAGAACGCGGCGCTGCAGCCCTCGCCGCACGCTTCGCGGGAGCGCAGCTCGACGGGCCCGTCGATGGCGAGGTCGAGCGCGGGGGTGACGTCGGCCCCGGAGGCGTCGAGGATGCGCCACCCCACGCGCCAACGGTGGCCCGCGTCGTCGGTGAGGTCGAGCTGGCGGGACGGGCTGCCCCAGCACCACCCGAACGCGAGGGGTTCGTAGCCGGCCGCCTCGACCCCGAGCAGGCCGCTGACGGTGCCGGTGGTGGCGACGTCGGGCGTGTCGGTGGTGACACAGGCGGCCACGCTCCCGTCGTGGGCCTGGTACTCGGCCCCGGTATCGCCGGTGTCGCCGGTGTCGCCGGTATCGCCGGTGTCGCCGGTGTCGCCGGTGTCGCCGGTGTCGAGCACCGGAGGGAGGCAGCCGCCGAGGATCAGGGCCAGGATCGAGATGTCGCGCATGGGCACTCCGGAAGCAGGATGCCACCGCGTCATGCAATCGTCGTGCCCCCCGCGCGCCGGCCGGACGCGCCGGCCGCCTTCCCGGTCGGTCGCGGGCCGGCGCCCCCATACGTCGGGCCCCTCAGCGCCCGGCGACGTATACGATCGACGGCGGGCCGCCCCCGAGCCCCCACCGGGCCTGTTGGAGCCACCGCGCGAGGGCGCCCGGCACGGGTCCCGGCTGCAGCACCGGCCCTGCCCGCGAGAACGCGCCGATGCCCGGTGCGCTGCGCCGCAGCGTGAGCCCGGCGTCGCCCAACCAGCCGAGCACCGCCTCGGGGAGGTGCCCGCCCCACAGCGGCGGCCGGCCTTCGGGGCCGGGATCCGGCGCCCACGGGGTCGCCACCCGGAGCACGAGGCGACCCTCCGGCGCCAGGCAGCGCGCGGCGGCAGCGACGGCCGCGGCCGCGTCGGCGACGTGCTCCAGGACGTCGACCAAGAGCACCACGTCGACCACTCCGGGCTGCACCGGGGGACGGAGCAGGTTGGCCCGGGCGAAGCTCACCGTGGCCAGCTCGGCGCGGCGCCGAAAGACCTCGGCGCGCAACAGGCCGGTCATCGCCAGGTCGAGGCCGAGGACCTCGCGCCCGGCCAGCGCCAGGAAACACGCCGCGCGGCCGCAGCCGCACCCGAGGTCGACCACCCGCGCCCGCGCCGGCAGCTCGTCCAGCTCGGCGAGCAAGGGGTCGCGCCGGCCCGACGCCGCGAGGCTGGCGGCGTCCTCTTCGGGGCGCCACGGGTCCTGCGGATGCTCCTCGAACCACGCGCGCACCGCGCTCGCCGCGTCGTTGGGAGACGACGCGACGTAGAGGTCGGGGACGCCGCCGGTCTCGGTCCAGTCGCGGCGACACTCACAGCGGCCCGTGTCGAAGGGGCGCGCACATTCAGGACAGGCGAGCACCGACGACGGCTATCCGCTCCGAGGCCGACTAGCGCGCGTACCGCGTCAGCTCGAGGTCGCCGTCGGCCACCCAGCCTTCGCCCTGCACCAGCCACGGCGACTCGGCGCGGAAGGTGTCGCAGACGATCTCCAGCCGCCGGGCGACGCGCGCGCCGGCGGGGAGCGTCAGGGAGGTGTCGGCGCCCACGACGCTCGTGCAGCGCGTGGGCGCGATGAGGTCGGCCTCGTCGGGGCGTTGCAGGGTCACGGTCATCGCGGAGCCCCAGGAGGTGCCCACGACCGGGTGGGCGGGCCGGACCAGGAGCGGCGGCGAGAACGTGCGGATGACGTGGTGGCCCATCGGACTGCCGCCGGCGACGCCGGCCGTGGTCGCGTCGATGCGCTCCAGCGAGGCGCCCTCGGCACTGCAGCGCCAGGTGGTCGTGCGCGACGCGTCGTAACGACCGCCGGGACCGGTGAACGTGCCGGTGTACTGGAGGGTCACGCTCGTGTCGCTCGCGGCGGTCACGACCGTGGTGGCGGTGCCCTCCATGCCCCACCGTTCGTGCCAGGCCTCGGTGGAGCGGGCCTCCCAGCGGGTGCCCGGGCCCGACACCCCGGACCACTCGCCGCAGGGCGTGGCGGCGGGCGGCGGCGTGGTCGCCACCGACGTCGTCGCGGGCGCCGCCGCTTCGGCCACGGGCAGCGGCTTGGCGCAGGCGATGAGGGCCCACAGGAGCATGCCGGCATGGTAGCAGCTAAAGGGGCCGCGATGCACGCGCTCCTCTGGTCGGTGGCCCTCGCGGCCACCCCGTCGATCCCCTTCAGCCGCTACGAGTTGCCCAACGGCCTCGACGTGACGCTGTCCCCCGATCACACCGTGCCCGTCGTGTGCGTCAACGTCTGGTACGACGTCGGGAGCCGCGACGAGGCGGCGGGCCGCTCGGGCTTCGCGCACCTGTTCGAGCACCTGAGGTTCAACGGCAGTCAGCACGCCGACGACGACTACTTCAAGCCGCTGCAACCCCTCGGCGCGCGCGTCAACGGCTCCACCAACCTCGACCGCACCAACTACTACGAGTGCCTGCCCAGCGAACAGCTCCCGCTGGCGCTGTTCCTCGAGGCCGACCGGATGGGTTGGCTCCTGCCGGCGCTCACCGAGACCAAGCTCCAGAACCAGAAGGACGTGGTGCGCAACGAGCGGCGTCAGAACTACGACAACCCGCCGTACGGGCAGGCGTGGCTCGAGATCTTGCGCAACAGCTACCCCGAGGGCCACCCGTACCACATCGCGACGATCGGCAAACACGAGGAGATCGAGGCGGCGACGCTCGACGACGTCAAGGGCTTCTTCCGCACGTGGTACCTGCCGAACAACGCGTCGTTGGTGCTCAGTGGCGACTTCGACGAGGCCGAAGCGCGCACCCTGGTCGAGCGGTACTTCGGCCCGGTGGCCGCGGGCCCCTCCCCCGTGCGCACGGTGCCGGCGCGCCCGGCGTTCACCGAGGCCAAGGCGGTGCGCGCGGTCGACGACGTCCCGTTCGAGAAGGTGTGGCTGGTGTGGCACACGCCGGCCCTCTTCCAGCCCGGCGACGCCGAGCTCGACCTGCTCTCGAGCGCGCTGGCGTCGGGCAAGGACAGCCGGCTCTACAAGGCGCTCGTGCACGAGCAGCAGATCGCCCAGGATGTCACCGCGTACCAGTCGTCGGCCGGCTATTCCAGCCTGTTCGTCGTGAGCGCCACGGCTTCGGCGGGCCACGGCGGGGCCGAGCTGGTCGCCGCCATCGACGCGGTGCTCGGCGAGGTCGCGACCCGGCCCATCACCGACGCCGAGGTCGAGGTGGGGCGCACCGCCTACGAGGTGCAGTTCTTCGGGTCGATCGCGACCATCCAGGGCAAGGCCGACCTGCTCAACAACTACAACACCCGAACGCACGACCCGGGCTACCTCGCGAAGGACCTCGCCCGGTACCAGGCCGCCACCGCGGCGGGGGTCAACTCCGCCCACAAGGAGTGGTTGCCGCCCGATCGGCGCCTGGTGCTGACCATCGGCCCCGCGTCGGCGACCCCGGAGGTGAAGTGATGCGCGCGCTCCTGCTGCTGGCGTTGGTCGCCTGCGCCCCCAAGGCGCCCCCGGTGGTCGAGGCGCCGCCGCCGCCGCCGCCGCCCTACGTCCCGGCCCCGCCCACCCCCCTGGCGACGCGGCCGTTCTCGCCGCCTGCCGCCACGCGCGGTGCGCTCGGGAGCGGGGTCCCGGTGGTCGTCGTGGAGAACCACGAGGTGCCGCTGGTCACGCTGCGGATCGACTTCCTCACCCGCGGGGCCGACGTGCCCCTGGCCAAGGCGGGGCTCGCCGAGGCGGCGATGGACATGCTCAACGAAGGCGCCGGGAAGCGCGACGCGCTGCAGATCAGCGCCGAGCTCCAGCGCCTCGGCGCGGGCCTCGGCACCGGCGCGGGCTACGACGGCGCCTCGGTCAGCATCAGCTGCCTGCGCGACAAGCTCGAGCCCACCCTCGACGTGCTGGCCGACGTACTCTTGCGGCCCACCTTCCCGGCCGAGGAGTGGGAGCGCCGGCGCAGCCTGTGGATCGACGACCTCCAGGACGCGCGCAACTCCCCCGGCCGCATCGCCTCCCGGGTGACCGACCGCGTGTTGTGGGGCCAGAGCTACCGGGGGGTCGAGGCCACCGAGGCGAGCCTCCGGGCGATCACGGTCAAGGAGATGAAGGCGTGGCACGCCGCGAACCTCGGGCCGGGCGGCGCGACGATCCAGGTCGGCGGCGACGTCACGCTCGCCGAGGTCCTGCCGATGCTCGACGCACGCTTCGGCGGGTGGAAGGGCAAGACCGCCAAGCTCGGCGCCCCGCCCACCGCGCCGGTGCCGCCGCCGCAGAACACGGTCTGGCTGGTGGACAAGCCCGGCGTGGCGCAGTCGGTGGTCCGCGCCGCGGCGTACGTCGGCCGGCCGACCGACCCTGACTTCGCCGCGTTCACCATCGCGAACAACGCGATGGGGGGCCAGTTCGCGTCGCGGATCAACCTGGATCTCCGCGAGCAGAAGGGCTACACCTACGGCGCGCGTACCAGCGTCAGCTACGACCTCGCGGGCACGAGCTGGAGCTTCTCGGCCAACATCCACACCGAGAAGACGGCGCCCGCGCTCGAGGCGCTCCTGCAGCAGCTCCGCGACGTCGAGGGGGCCCGCCCGCTCACGGCCGCCGAGGTCGAAGACGCCCGCGGCGCCAGCGTCTTCGGCTGGCCGGGGCGCTTCGAGTCGCCGGACTACCTGCTCGGCCAGCTCGACGCGATCCGGACCTACGGCCTGCCCGAGGACTGGGTGGCGACCTACCTCACCCGGATGCGGGCCCCTTCGGCGGCGGACGCCCAGAAGGCGTGGGCCGATCGCATCGACCCCGACAGGCTCGCGTTCATCGTGGTAGGGGACGCCGCCCGGATTCGCCCGGAGGTGGAGAAGCTCGGGTTCGTCGTCATCCCCGTGGATGTCGACGGCAACGTGATCGGAGGCAAGTGATGGGCATCGAGAGCCGCTACATCTGGATGGACGGGAAGCTGGTCCCCTTCGACGACGCGAAGGTGCACGTCCTGTCGCACACCTTGCACTACGGCCTCGGCGTCTTCGAGGGCATCCGCAGCTACAAGCAGCCCGACGGCGCTGGCGGGGTGTTCAAGCTCGACGAGCACATCCGCCGCCTCACCGACAGCGCGAAGATGTGCCGCATGCCGTTGCAGTACACCCGCGACGACATTCGCGCCGCCTGCCTGCAGACCCTGGCCGCCAACGAGATGCCCGAGGCCTACATCCGGCCGATCATCTACTTCGGCATGGGCAAGATGGGCCTCGGCGCGCGCGACAACCCGGTGCACCTGAGCATCGCGGTGTGGGACTGGGGCCGGTACCTGGGCGAAGAGGGCATCCGCAACGGCATCCGCGTGCAGACGAGCACGTTCACGCGCCACCACGTCAACTCCAACCTGCAGCGCGCCAAGGTCATCGGGCACTACGTCAACTCGATCCTCGCCCGCTACGAGGCCATCGAGAACGGGTACGACGAAGCGGTGATGCTCGACGGCGCCGGCTACGTCGCCGAGGGCACGGGCGAAAACCTCTTCGTCGCGCGCGACGGCGTGGTCAAGACGCCGCCGGTGGTCAACATCCTCGGCGGCATCACCCGCCGCACGGCGATCGACATCCTGCGCCACGAGGGCCACACCGTGCACGAGATGCACTTCGGGCGCGACGCGCTCTACGTCGCGGACGAGGTGTTCCTCACCGGCACGGCGGCCGAGGTCACCCCGGTGCGCGAGGTCGATCGTCGCGAGGTCGGCACGCCGGGCCCGCTCACCCGGCAGGTCCAGGAGATCTACGGGCAGGGCGTTCGGGGCGGTGTGGACTGGATGAAGGGCTACATCAGCCACTTCTAGCCCTTGGGGGCGCCACGCCGCGACCGGTCCGCGGTGGCGGCTGGGGCGGGCGCGCGGCGCGCGGCCGGGTGGGCGTCGGCCGGATACGGGGCGACGATGTTCGCCCTGCTGCTCGTGCTCGTCGCGTGTCGTTCGGCGGCCGAGCGCTGCGCCGAGGGCGACCCTTCGATGACGGCGTCCGACTGCTGGTACGCCGGGTTCGACGCGGGCTTCGGCTCGGCGTCGTCCGATGCCTACGACCTGGCCTACGACTCGGGCTACGCCGCCTGCGAGGCGGACTTCGATGCCACCGCGCAGTAGCTGGCTCGCGCTGGCGCTGCTGGGGGGCTGCTACCCGCGGCCCGACAACGACGTCGGTCGCGCCTGCTTGACCGACGGCGGGGGCGTGAGCCCGGCCAACTGCTACCTCGTGGGCCGGGAGCAGGGACTCGACCTCGGGGCGACCTCGCCCGGGTACGGGTACGAAGACGGGTACGAGGCGTGCCTCGACGACCACGACAGCGGCGACACCGCGGACAGCGGCGACACCGCGGACAGCGGCGACACCGCCGGCGGCTGAGGGCGCGGGCGTCGGGCGCGGAAGGTCACGAGGATGGCGGCGCCGGCATCGACCGCCAGCTCCAGCACCATGTCGTCCTTTGGGTCGGGGAGTGTCGGCCGCCAGAGGAAAGAGACGGGTCACAACACATAGGGAAGGTCCACGCCGACCTCACCATGGCGGAAGTCCCGCGTGTTCCGGGTGGCGAGCGTGCGACCGTGCACCCGAGCTGTCGCGTAGATGATGGCGTCTGGGAGCTTGAGGCGACATGCCCGACGGAGGCCGACTGCCTCCTCCGCCACCGCCGTATCGACAGGGAGGACCACGAAGGCGGCGAGGAACCCGCGAATCGCCGCCTCCTCCTCCGGTGACGAGGCCCCTGTCATCACCTCCATCCAGGTGACGAGGCTGATCGCAGCCCCCCCGACGCCCAACAGGTAGGCGCGGGCCTGCTCCCGTCCCGAGAGGAAGTCGATCAGGATGCACGAATCGACGAGCACGCTCATCGGTCGTCCCATTCGGCCCTCAGCCGCTCCTGCTCGGCGAGCCCGTCGATGTCGCGGCCGCGCCAGAGCCCGAACGCGGAGTCGACCGCTGTGCGAACCTCCTCCTCGTCCTGAAGGAGGCCAGCCACTGCCCGGCGGACGGCCTCCGCTCGCGTCATGCCGCGAGTGCGCCGCCACGCATCGAGGGCGCGGAGCTGCTCATCGGGGAGCTCGATGATGGTACGCATGCCGTCATCATATGCCGTCATCATGGACAAATCAAGGCCGGTGACGTCATTCACCGCCACCGCGTGAGTCCGTGGCGGGTCGGCGAAACGAGGGACCGGGGGGCGGTCGAGCTCTCGCGGTCTGCTGAGGGCGACTCGGCCGACCACTCCAACTCGATCCACGGCGCCGGCGTCGGGCGGGCCTCGGGGGAGCGGGAGCGACCGGCGGCGCGCGCGCGGGGTGGAGCCCCGCTGGAAACCGTTTCCCCGGCCCCACCCCCGGAGTACACTCGCCCATGCGCGTCGGAACTTCGCTCGCGGCCCTCGGCGCCGCCTGTTTGGCCTGCACGGGCACGGGCTCCCGCCCCGTGGACACCGCCGGGTCGGAGAACGATCAGGATGTGCGCGGGTTGTACGCCGTGGAGTGGGCCGACACCTTCACGGTGCGGCTCGACATCGGCGGCGCCGTGCAGGAGCAGACCAGCGACGCCGACGGGGTCGTCACCTTCGAAGGGCCCGACGGGTCGCCGCTGGAGCTCGACCTGGCCGCGTGGTGCGCCGACGACGCGGTCAACTGCCCGAGCGAAGCGTGGCCGTCGGCGCTGGCGGTCGACCAGGAGAGCCCGGAGGTGCGCATGAACCTGCACGAGCTGCGCGCGTGGGACGTGGAGTGGCCGGCGGAGCTCGTCAGCGGGCTGGTCGACCACCGCAACGACCAGCTCCTGTTCGGCCTGGACGCGGGTTCGGGCGCCAGCGGCGACTGTGGCGCGGTAGCGCTGTCGCTCGCCGGCGGGACCTTCGTGTACGGCGACGGTGGCGACACCGGCGACACGGGCGACACCGACTTCGCCGCGGGGGTGGCGACCGCCGGCGGGCCCGTCGGCATCGACCAGGGCAAGGTGGCCCTCGGGTGGCTCGGCGCCTGCGCGTGGAGCGGGCTGGTCGTCGCCGCGACGGTGAGCGTGGAGACCGACTTCGTCGCGCTGAGGACGGGAGAGCTCCCGGAGTAGGCGGCTAGTTCGCCCAGGTGGGCACGGGGGCCTCCCGCGCGGGGGGCGCGATGCGATAAGCTCGCGATCCGCCGTAGAGCTCGATGCCGATCCGTCCCCCGAACCTCGACGACCGCCGCTACGAGGACCTGCTCCGCGAAGCGCGGGCGCTGATCCCCCAGTACACGCCGGAGTGGACCAACCTCTCCGATGCCGACCCGGGCATGACGCTCGTGCAGTTGTTCGCGTGGATGACCGAGATGATCATCTTCCGGCTCAACCAGGTGCCGGACAAGACCTACATCCACTTCCTCAACTTCATCGGGGAAGAGCGCAAGCCGGCGCGCCCGGCCTCGGCTCCGGTCACCTTCACGTTGCGGGGCACGGGGCCCGGCGTCGAGCTGCCGCCGTACGCGCGGTGCGCCACGCGCCAACGCGAGGACAGCACAGCGGTCGACTTCGTGACCGCCGCGGGCGTGTCGGTCCACGGCGCGACAATCAGCCGCGTGATGGCGGTGCGTGGGGGCCAGCGGCCGGCGGTGCGGGAGATCCCGTACTCCTACCTGCGCGACAACCCGAGCGCGCTCTTGTTCAGCGGGGGCCGCGGGGTCGACGTGTTCGAGCTCGATCCGGTCGACTACGGGCCCGACGCCTACACGCCGGACCAGTTCTTCTACGTCAGCCACGAAGACCTGCGGCTGATGGACATCGAAGCCGACGGCGAACGGCCGCTCGGCCGCCTGCGGGTGCGGCGCGGCGGCGGTGACGGCGACGACCTGAGCATCGCGGCGTTCTTCCAGTGGGAGTACCCCACCGCAGAAGGCTGGGTCCCGGTGACGACCGACCTCGACCCCGAGGAGAGCCTGGGCCTCCCGGAGACCACGATCGTCACGTCGTTGCCGGGCATCGTCCCCATCGACAGCTTCGGTGCGAACACGCCGTTTGCGCTGCCGGAGCCCGTCGCCAGCGCGAAGTGGTGGGTGCGCGGCCGGCTGGACTACGAGCGGTGGCTCAGCACACGCATGCTCCAGGACCTCGAGATCACCTGGCGCGACGATCGGGGCGGCGAAGAGCGGCCGATCAACAACTGGGAGGTGCGCGCCACGGGCCGCACGCTCGAGCTGTTCCTGCAGGACGTGCCGCCGATCCGGGGGGGATGGGTCATCCGGTTCGCGCTGGTCGACCGGGGGGTGCCCGCGGGCCGCAACGGGTACCTGCCGCGCTACCGGTGGTACTACCGCCGCGGCGAAGGCTGGGAGGAGGTGCCTCGGGAGCGCGTGCGCACCGAAGGCACCGTGGTCCTCATCACCGGGCCGCTCACCGACATGGCCACCGACGGGTACAACCTGCGCGCCGAGCGCATCGAGACCGTCTTCCTCCAGGGGTTCGTGCCCGAGCTCGAGGTCGACCTCACCTGGGTCCGACCCATCGAGCTGATGCTCATGGCCGGCGACGACCCCCGCCGGATGGAGCCGCTCCTGGTCGACGAGGGGCCATGGTCGCCGTTCCAGCTCGCCGCGATGATGCCGCCCACGATCGGCCGTAAGTTCTGCGTCGGGAGCGACCTGTTCGAGAACCGGAAGCAGGAGCCGGTCGTGGTCGAGCTCGACGTCGTGTTCGAGATGAACGGCACCGCCATCCCCGAGCCGACCGAGCTGTACCTGCTCCAGCTCACCTACCGCGCCGAGGACAACTGGCGCGTGGTGTGGTCGGAGGACAAACGCTTCACCAGCTTCACGTTGGCGGATCTCGACGGCACCACCGACAAGGCGGCCCGCATCACCGGCCCGCGCACCGTGCGCCTGGTGCTCGACCCCAAGACGCAGCTCAAGGGTCTCGCACGTCACGACATCGACGGTCGGGAGACCACGTGGCTCCGCTTCGAGCTGGTGAAGGCTTCGCTCACCGGCCAGGACGAGAAGAAGGTCCAGCACCCGATCGTCCCCAAGATCCTCGACCTGCGGCTGGGCGTCCAGTCGGCGGTGGGCGCCAAGACCTACGACCAGCCGATGCCCGGCCCGCGCATGGCCCAGGTCGACGATCGGCCCGAGAACCCGCGGCTCACCCGCGCGCTCACCCGCGCGGTGGGTCGGCTCGGCGAGTTCCACCCGTTCTTCCCGTTCGTGGAGCTCAAGGAAGAGAACCAGGCCCTCTACCTCCAGTTCGACCGACCGCTCCCCCGGGGTCAGCGCCACGTCGTACACGTGCGTACGCGTGGCGAGGCCTACCTGCCCGAGGGGGTCGAGGTGCAGTGGGAGATGTTGGAGGCCCAGCAGTTCGGGCGCTTCGTGTGGCGGCGCCTGCACGGGCCGGGCGAAGGGGCGGCGCGCCCGTACCAGCTCACCGGCACCGGCACGCTCGAGTTCCCGCTCCCCGACCCGCCGGCCACCGGCCCCGACGGCTTCTGGCTGCGCGCCCGCTTCGCCCTCCCCTCGGGGATGAGCCTGGACCGCGTGCCGCAGATGCCGCCCATCACGCACCTGCTGCTCAACACCGTCGACGTGGTGAACCTCGTGACGGTCCGCACCGAGCGCTTCTCGGGCCTCGGCGTGCCGAACCAGGCGATCCAGCTCCGCCACGCCCCCGTCTTCCTGCACGACCTCGAGCACGAGCGGCCGCTCTTCACGCGCACCGAGTCGTTCCCCGACATCGTGGTCTTCGTCGAGGACGCCGACGGCACGCGCGAGGAGTGGTCGCGGGTCACCGACGGCGAGCTCCTCACCGCCGGGAAGGACGACCGCATCTTCGTGCTCGACCCCACCGAGGGCACGCTCACCTTCGGCAACGGCATCCGGGGGCGCATGCTCCCGGTCGGCTCGGCCAACGTCGTGGTCGACCTGTACCGCGTGGTGCCTGGCGCCAAGGGCAACGTCGCGGCCGGGGACATCAACGTGGTCGAGGGCTTCGCCGACGCGGTGAAGGCCGAGAACCTGCTCCCCGCGACCGGTGGCCGCGACGCGGAGACCATCGACGAGATCATCCGTCGGGCGCCGAGCCTGTTGACCAGCCGCGACCGGGCGGTCACCCAGACCGACTTCGCGATCATCGCGCAGGAGGCCAGCGGCGAGGTCGCGCGCGCCGCGTGCGACGGCCGCATGGGCATCGACGGCAAGGTCGAGGTCGTGATCCTCGCCCGACGCCGCGAAGGCGAAGCGCTCCCCGATCCGCTCCTCGGCACGGGCCTGCGCGACCACGTGCAGAGCTACCTCAAGCGACGCTGCCTCATCAACGTGACGCCGGTGGTGCGCCTCGCCACGTTCTTGCCGGTCGATCTCAGCATCACGCTGCGGTTGCGTCCCAACGCCAACCTCCTCGCGGTGCGCGAAGCGGCGCAGCGGTGGATCGAGGCGTTCCTCGACCCGTACGTCGGCGGGTTGGACGGCGGCGGCTGGCCATTCAAGGGCACCGTCTACGCCCAGGACTTCGCGCGCATGGTGGCCGACATCCCCGACGTGCGCCATGTGATCGACGTGCAGTTGTTCGACGTGTCGGGCGAGCGGCGTCGGCGCGGCGTGCCGGGCTGGGAAGAGGGCGAAGGGGTGCGCGAGATCCTCCTCACCGACCGCGACCTGCTCGAGGTCCGCCGGGTGCGCGTGCGCACCGAGGACGCCGAATGACCGGTACGGGCCGCGCGCTCCAGCGTTGGTCGCCCCAGCGGGGTCCGTCCGACTTCCGCTACCTCGAGGACGTGGTGCGCATCGGCTACCCGGTGCGCGACGCCCAGGTCTACCTCAACCGCCACCTCGGCAACCCGGTGGGGTACCGCCTGGTCGAGTCGCTCCGCGGCGAGCGGCTCGGCTGTGTGCGCTCCATCGAGGTGCAGACGGCGGCCGGCGGCGAACCGCTCTTCGTGCGCTCCATCCGGCTCTTGCCCGACGGTTCGCCCGCGTCGCACTACACGCCCGAAGAGCTCGTCACCGTGCAGGCCGAGGTGGTGACGCCCGACGGGCGGCCGCCGGGTTCGCTCGGGTCACGCGACAAGATCGTGCTCCACGTGCCGGTGCGCGGCTACCTGCGGTTCTTGCCTGGGCTGTACCAGGGGGCGGTGCCGGCGCAGCGCCGCGACGTGGTGCGCGCCGACGAGGTGTCCGAGCGGCGGTGGGGCCAACCGCAGGCGGTGCAGGCCACCGAGGTCCAGGGCCACAACGCCGACGCCATGCGGCGCTTCCTGGCGATCTTCCAGCACGTGATGACCACCATCACCGACCGGATCGACGGGCTGCCCCAGCTCATCGACCCCGTCGCCACCGACCCGCGCTTCTTGCCGTGGATCGCGAGCTGGGTCAGCTTCCCGCTCGACAGCTCCTTGCCGATCCACCAGCAGCGCGAGCTCGTGCGGCGCGCCATCCGGCTGTACCGCACCCGCGGCACGGTGGCGGGCGTCGAGGAGATGATCCGGGTCCTCACGGCGGCGCCGGTGCGCGTGGCCGAGACGCGGGCCCCCAACGCGTTCACGCTCGGCAAGAGCACGCTCGCGGGCGGCCCCACCGTCGAGGCCCGCTACCTCCGCGGCGAGCCGGCGGGGCATTTCCTGGTCGAGCCCGGACGGGCGCCCACCACCTTCTTCGCGCTGGTGCTCGAGCCGCGCGACAAGTTCAAGAAACGTTTCGGCGAGCGCGCCCCCGGCGTGCTCCGTCGCATCGCCCAGATCGTGTCCAGCGAAAAGCCCGGGCACGTGTCGTTCACGATCCTCTTCGACTCCGGACGGTAGCCGTGCAGCCCAAGGTCCTCTTCCAACTCAGCCGCCTGCGCGCGTTCGAAGGCCTCTGCCTCACGGCGAAGGACCTCGCCGACGAGCAGTCCTACCACCGCCGCAACCTGCAGCGGCACGTGCTCTACATGCACGGGCACGGCATCGTGCAGGGGCTCCAGGTCGAGATCGAACAGCGCAAGGACAAGTACGTCGCGGTCATCCAGGCCGGCTACGGCGTCACGCGCATCGGCCAGGGTGTGCTCCTGGGCGACGCGGTGGCGGTGCCGCTCGAGGTGCCCCGCCAGGACGGCGAGTACATGCTGTGGCTGTTCCACGTCGAGGCGGCCGACGAGGCCGACCTCCGCCCGATCTTCGACACGGGCGAGCAGTCCGCGGCCCGCACCCGCGAGACGTGCGCGCCTCGCCTGCACGCGATCGACGAAGACCAACCCGACGCCATCGCGCTCACCCGCATCAACGTGCGCCTCGGGCGCATGGTGCAGGTGTTGCTGCCGGTGCCGCGTGCTGGGCGCCAGGCCCGCGCCGCCGAGAGCTACCTCAAGCCTCGGGTGGTCGAGTTCATCCGGCTCAACAAGAACATCGTGAACAACCTGTACCGCACCGCCCAGCTCAGCGAGCTCGACCTCGGCGCGCTCGGCTTCTACAGCTCGCTGGTGTCGTCGGAGTTCCTGCTCATCGAAGAAGGCACGTCCGACCGCGTGCTCTACCGCACGGCAGGTTCGCTCATCAACTACGCCCACGACTTCTACAACCCGCTGCCCCGGTCGTTGGAGCGCGTGGACAAGTTCAAGGAGTTCGTGCGGCGGGTCAACGCCGAGGTCCCGGGCGCCGACCAGGGCGACGAGATCTGGCTCCGCTGGTTCGACAAGTTCGAGCGCTTGCTGCAGCCGCTCGGCAAGATCGCCGAGGAGCTCGAGAAGACCGTCGAGGCGCAGCGGTAGCGCGCCCAGGGCGGCGCGCCGCGACCGGCCGCTCCCGATTCCGAGGCGGGCGCGCGCCGCGGCGCCGGCCGG
>SXOM01000388.1 GCA_005776735.1 Pseudomonadota bacterium | reverse complement strand
GCTCCCGCCACTTGAGCAGGACCATGCCCACACCCTCGCCCTGGACGAACCCGTCGGCGTCGGCGTCGAACGGGCGGCACACGCCGCCCGGCGAGATCGCGCCGATGCGCGAGAAGCCGATGAGGTGTTCGGGCGTGAGGTTGATGTACACGCCGCCGGCGAGCGCGGCGTCGACGAGGCCGGCGCGGAGCTGGGCCACGGCGTCGTGGACCGCGACCAGGGCGCTCGCGCACGCCGCGTCCATCGTGTAGGCGGGGCCGCCGAGATCGAGCTCCTGGGCCACGATGGCGGCGCTCATGTTCGCGAGCACCCCCGGGCCGGTGAACGCGCGCGACGGGACGGTGCGGTTGATCATCGCGCCGAGCGCCGCGGCTTCGGCTTCGGTGGCCGGCTCGCCGAAGTGACCGGCCGCGAGCATCTGGGCGACCACGCGGCTCGCGATCAGGAGCCGGAACTCCATGACGGACAGGCCGAGGTAGGTGCCGACGCGCCGACGGTCGATGGGGCGCCCGCCGTCGACGCGGTCGATGCTGGCGGCGTACCCGGCGTCCTGAAGGGTGTGCCACGCACACTCCAGCGCGAGGCGCTGCTGCGGGTCCATGACCTCGACGCGGCGGGGCGGGATGCCGAACTCCATCGCCGCGAAGGAGCGCACGTCGTCGAGGAAGGCGCCATGCGGGGAGTAGTAGCGGTCGACCGAGCGCAACGACGTGGACCAGAAGGCGTCGTGATCCCAGCGGTCGGCCGGCGGCGTGCCGAACTTGTGCCGACCCTCGAGGATGAGCTTCCAGTACCGGTTCGCGTTCTCCGCGCCGGGGAAGCGACACGCCATCCCGACGACCGCGACGTCTCCCCCGCGCGACATGAGCTCAGCCCTTCTTGGACTTTTCGACCAGGTTCACCAGGTCGCCGAAGGTCTGGATGCGGATCATCACCTCGTCCGAGAACTGGGTCTCCAGCTTCTCCTCGAGGTAGCCGACCATCTCCATCGTCGCGACGGAGTCCATCCCGAGCTCGCGGATCTCGGTGGCGGGGGTGACCTTCGAGAGCTTGGAGGACTTCGAGGGATCGACCGCGGTGATCGCGGCCTTGATGAGATCGAGACTATCCATGATTTTCCTCAGGTTTCGGTGGAGCGGGTAGAGAAGAGCTTGCCGGCGGTGTGCGCGGCGCGGCCCCATAGCGAGCGGGCCACGTGGCGCGCCACCGTCAGCTTCTCGCCGGAGCTGCCCAGGGTGCGGTCGCCATGCTTGCCGAGCGCGCCGGCGAGGTACTGCTCCCGCGTCTTGCGGCGCTGGAGCTTTCCGGAGCTGGTCTTCGGGAGCTGGCCCACGCCGAGGAGCACCACGTCGCTGACCTTGAGCGAGAGCTGCTCGGCGATGGCGGCGACGACCTTCTCGGCGGTGTCGGCGGGGGCGTCGGGCCGCGTCTCGGCGACCACCACGAGGACCTCGCTGTCTTCGCCGGGCACCGAGAAGGCCACGACGTTGCCGCGGCGCACCCCGTCGACCTCGGCCGCGGCCCACTCGATGCTGGTCGGGTGGTGGTTGCGGCCGTTGAGGATGATGAGGTCCTTGCAGCGGCCGGTGATGTACACGTCGCCCTGGTGGACGAAGCCGAGGTCGCCGGTGCGCAGCCAGCCGTCGGCCGGGAAGCACGCTTCGGTGGCCTCGGGGTTCTTCCAGTAGCCCTTGGTGACCGACGGCCCGCGGTACACGATCTCGCCCTCGCGGTCCTCGCCGAGGTGGTTGCCGTCGCTGTCGATGATGCTGACGGCGTGGCCCGAGAACGTCTTTCCGCAGCTCACGAACCCGAGCACCACCTCGTCGTCCTGCGGGGGGACGACCTTGCCCTCGGCGCGGAAGGTCTCCCCGTCGAGGGTCTTGACCAGGAGCGGCTCGCCGCGGGGGTGGAACGTCATCGCGAGGGTGGCCTCGGCCATGCCGTAGGCCGGCATCACCGCGCCCTTGCGCAGCCCCGCCTGGCCCATGATCGCCTCGAAGTTGGCGAGCGTGTCGGCGTGGATGGGCTCGGCCCCGCAGCCGAGCACGCGGATGTTGCTGAGGTCCCACTTGGCGAGCTCGGCGGGGCCGGCCTTCCGCGCGGCCAGCGCGTAGGCGAAGTTGGGCCCGAAGCTGTGCTGGGCCTTGAGGTCGCTCATGACCTGCATCCAGATGTTCGGACGCTTCACGAAGAGGAGCGTGGGGATGAACGCCGCCCTCACGCCGCGGGTCATCGGGGTGACGACGAACCCGATGAGGCCCATGTCGTGGTACAGCGGCAGCCAGCACACCGCGGTGTCGACCCACGGGGTGAGGTCCATGCCCTCGACCGCGGTGACCCACGTGTTGACCGCGAGGTTGCCGTGCGTGACGATGACGCCCTTGGGCGCGGAGGTGCTGCCCGAGGTGTACTGGAGGAAGCACACGTCGTCGGGGGCGACCGTCGGCAGCGGTTCGGTGCTCGGCGCCTTCTGGTCGAGCTTTTCGACCGTGAGGAGGTCCTTGAGCGACTTGACCTTCGGCATGACCTGCCAGAGCACACTCTGGAGCTGCGCGTCGGTGAGCAGGAGCGATGCTTCGGCGTTCTGCAGGATGCCGAGCGCCCCTTCGGCCCAGCCGTCGAGCTTGCCGAACGACAGCGGCGGGTACATCGGCACCGGCACGAGGCCCGCGAAGAGGCAGGCGAAGAAGCTGATGACGAAGTCCTGCGGCTGGGCGAGCACCATGCCCACACGGTCGCCCTTCTTCAGGCCGCACCCGGCGAGCTTGCGCGCGCGCGCCTCGGCCGCCTCGTTGAGGGCGGCGAACGAGTAGAACGTGGGCTTGGCCGCGTTGTCGTAGAAGGTGTAGCCGTGCTCGTGGACGCCGGCGACGCGCCGGAGCGCGGCGACGACGGTATCGGGCATCGTCGAGACGTCGGGGAGGGACATTCACACCTCGGCGCGTGGAAGGGCGCGGCAACTACCACGCCGGGCGCCCCCCTCCAAGTGCCTGTCCCCGTTATTTTTTCGAACGCGCCGGTCAGAATTGTCGACCGACTGGTCAGTCGTTTTCGGCGCGTCGCGGCGGCCGGCGGACCCCGCCCGCTTCGGGACGGTCGCGGGCCGTCGCCCCGCCGATCCTTGATACGCCGCGGGCCATGCCGACCGACTTTCCCGGGATCGTCCTGCGCGTGCCGAGCTCGCACATCGACATGTTCGGACACTGCAACCACACGCACTACCTGGAATACATGGAGTGGGCTCGCTTTTCGTGGGCGGCGCACAGCGGGGCGCCCATCCCCGAGATGGTGCGCAACGGCGTGGGTCCGGCGATCTTGCGGGCCGACGTCCGCTACCGCAAGGAGTGCCTCTACGACGACGAGCTCCACGTCTCGGTGGAGCCCTTGTCGGCGCGGCGCGACATCGGCCGCCTGCGCCAGGTCATCACGCGCGTCGTCGATGGCGAGATCGCCTGCGAGGCCGAGCTGACCTTCGTGATGCTCGACCTGCGCGAGCGCCGCGCCACGCGCCTCCCGGCCCACTTCCTGGCCCAGGTCGCCGACGCGCCGGCTTCGTAGGCTCAGCCCGCCGGCGGCCGCCGCACGGTGCCCACGAGCGCCCCGACGACCGCAGCGCCGAGCAGCAACACCGACACCCCCAACGCTCCGGCGGTCGACGCCATCCCCAGCTCGATCCACTGCGACAACGTCTGCGCCTTGTTCTCGGGCGGCGCCTGGCCCACCGACTCGAAGCCGTAGGCGAGCACCCCGACGTTGGCCACGAGCCCGGCCGCGGACACGACCACCGAGGCCACCGGCAGCACCGGCAGCGCCCACCACCACCGCCCGCCCTGGCGTCGCGCCGCCCACGCGCCCCACGCGATGAGCGCGGCGTAGGCGAGCCCCTGGAGCGCCACCGCGCCGAGCGTCCCCAGGATCAGCACGAGCTCGCCCAGGCCCATCATCGGCGGTCGGTAACGCGCTTGGGCGGCGCCGTAGGCCCGTCCCGAAGGCGGCCGGGGGTCCGCGCGGCGCCGCGGCGCGGGGGCGACGGGGGCCCGGAGGCGGGCGCCTACGCCATCGCCGCGACCGCCGACGGACGTCGGTCGGTCCCGACGGACGTCCGTCGGCGCACTCGCCGACTCCCGAGGTTGGACCGTGGGCGGGCGGCTTGCAGTGCGCGGCGGCATGATCCTCGTCGCCCTGCTCTTCGCCTGCGCCCCGTGCACCTCCTTCGCGGCCATGACGGTGTCGGGCGACCCGTCCGGCGCCGTGGCCGCGGGGATCGCCGAGTTCGCCGCCTGGACCGGTCGCGACGGGGTGTGCGTGCCCGGGGTCGACGTGGTGGCCCGGGTCGATGGCGACGCGGCGATCGCGGGCCACTACGCGGGCGAGGGCGCGCCGATCCAGCTCGCGGCGGCCGGGTCGTACGACGTGGCGTTGCGCCACGAGCTGTGCCACGCGCTCGACGCGGAGGAGGGCCTCGCCGACGCGATGGCGGGGCTCCTCGACGCGGACGCCGTCGATTCTGCGCGGTATCCGACGGCCGCGGAGCGCCGGGCGGAGGCGTTCGCGCTGGAGTGTGAGGCCGGCCCCGTCGAGGTCGGGTTCCTTGGGGCGCTGGAGGCGCGTTGTGCCGTGGCGGCCGACGCCGCGGCGGCCGAGCTGCGGGCGGTGGTGTGGATCGACGCCCCGGCGCCGGCGGCGGTCGCCGTGGGCGACGACCTCGTCGGCCGACCGCTGCCCGAGCTCGGGCGGGTCCGGGTGGTGGACGCGGTCGGCGGCGACGGCGGTGCCTGGCTGCGGCTGGCGGGCGCGACGGGTGAGGTGGCGACGTGGTGGTCGGAGAGCGGCGCGCCTCCCGAGGCTGCGGTGGCGTGGGCGGGCGGGGCCATCGCCTGGCGCGGCGACCAGGCCGCGTGGACCTGGTACCGCGACGGGGTGGCGGGCGTGGCGATGGGCACCCCAGCGGCGTGGGAGCTTCGCACCGACTGCGGCCTCGGCGCTTCGGGGGCGGTGCCCACGTGGGTGGCGGGCGCGCCGGCGTGGTTCACCGAGGCGGAGTTTCCGATCGTGCTGCGGTGAGGGCGGTCTGGCTGTCGCTCCATGCGCCCGTCACCGGCTCGCTCCGACGCGCGGCCGGCCGCGCGCCCCGCGCCCGCCTCGGCCCGACGAGCGGACGGTCGCGGCGGGGCGCCCCTGTCCGTGCCTTCGGGCCGGCCCCGTGTCACCGCTTGTCTCGCGCGGTTCGGCGCGTTAGCCCCCGGCCCCGGTGAGAGGTGTGCTTGGCGAGTGACGACCTGATCGAGATCGACGGCGTGATCAAGGAGGTTTTCCCCGGTGGGGCCTTCCTGGTGGAGACGGACGCGGGCACGCAGGTGCATGCCCACCTCGCCGGCAAGCTGCGGCGGTTCCGCATCCGCGTCGTGCTCGGCGATCGGGTCACCGTCGCGGTCAGCCCCTACGACCTGACCAAGGGCCGGATCACGTTCCGGCACAAGTAGCCCTTCCCCCGGGCCCGCCCGGCGCGTAGGCTACCGGCGTGCAGTTCCGCGTCATCTGGGACCAGCCGGAACCTTGCCCGTACCTCCCCACCGAGACGGCGCGGTTGCCGTTGCGGGCGCCGCCGCGGGCGCTCACCCCTTCGCAGCTCGACGAGCAGCTCGCCGCCGGCGACCGTCGCAGCGGGCGGCTCCTGTACCGCACGGCGTGCCCGAGCTGCAGCGCCTGTGAGCCGCTTCGTGTCGACATCGAGCGGTTCGCGCCGTCCAAGTCGCAACGCCGGGTGTGGCGCCGCAACGCGGGCGACGTGGCCATCACGATCGGCACGCCCAAGGTGGACCGCGAACGGGTCGAGCTCTTCAACCGCCACAAGCTCGAGCGCGGCTTGTCGCGCAGTGGCGAGGCGCTCAGCGACCAGGCCTACCGCCAGTGGTTGGTCGACACCTGCTGCACCACGCTGGAGGTGGGCTTTCGCCTCGGTGAACGCCTGGTCGCGGTGAGCATCCTCGACCTGGGGCAGGCGTCCGCGTCCAGCGTGTACCACTACTTCGACCCGGCGGAGTCCGACCGCTCGTTGGGCGTCTTCTCGGCGCTGGCCGAGATGGCGTTCCTCCGCGACCGCGGGGTGCGGTGGTACTACCTGGGCCTTTACGTGCGCGACTGCGATCGCCTCAACTACAAGGCCGACTATCGACCGCACGAGCGGCTCGTCGCCGGGCAGTGGGTGCCGGGATGACCGCCCGCGCCGGCCGGGTGCGCGCACGCCTGCGTCACCTCCGCGAGCGCGTCGCCGCCGCGCTGGAAGCGGCCTGGGGTCCGGGCGTCGTCGCCCCGCCGCCGCCGCCCG
>SXOM01000387.1 GCA_005776735.1 Pseudomonadota bacterium | reverse complement strand
CCCCGAACCGTCGACGCCACGCCGACGCTACGCACCGGTGCCGCGCCGGTTCGCACGCCCCCGCCCGCGAAGAGGCCGGCTTGCCTGCCTCGTCCCGACTGGTTTTCTGCGGGTGACGCCGGGCCCCGTCCGGCTCGGGCCCCCGCAAGCGGGGGCCCCCCCAACCCGGCCACCCGGAGCCACCCGGTCGCCGCGCCAGTGGCGTCGACCGTCGAGCCTCGACCGTCGACCGTCGACCGTCGAGCGTCGACCGTCGACCGTCGAGCGTCGACCGTCGACCGTCGAAACTTCGACCCTCGCCGACCCGAGGGCCACGAAGCGCCGCGAACCTGGCTAGGCGCGACGGCGCCGCCGCATCGCCAGGCCCGACGCCGCCAATACCAACGCACCCGCCGACGCGGCGTTCATCCGATCGCACCCGCACCACGGCGTCCGCGCGCCGCCCTCGTGCAGCGTGACCTCGATGTCGGTGCCCACGGGCAGCACGTACGGCAGCCTCGTGTCGGCCCAGTCCTGTCGGCCGTCCGCCGTCGTCGCGACCGCGTACAGCGTGACCACCGTGATCTCTTCGACCGGCGGGCACTCCCACTCCGCCTGCAGCCCCTCGACGGCGGCGTAGGTCTCCGTGGTGTCGGCGCCCACCGCGACCGAGCTCGCGCCCCACGCGTACACCTGCACCGAAACGGTCTCCCCCGACACGCACACGTCGCCGTCGACCCCGATGCCGACCGCCCACACCCCGTCGGCCCACCCACACTCCAACGGCACGCCGTCGCAGTCGCCGTCGGCGTCGCAGCGGTCGACCCCGCCCGGGTACACCCCGGCATCGGCGTCCTCACAGTCCCCGTCGGCCTCCGTCCACCCGTCCCCGTCGTCGTCGCCACACACCGTCTCTTCGTCCACGAGGTCGTCCCCGTCGTTGTCCGCCCCGTCGCAGCGCTCGGGCGCCCCGGCGTACACCGTCGCGTCCGCGTCGTCGCGGTCTCCCGCCGCTTCGGTGTACCCGTCACCGTCGTCGTCGGCGCTCGCCGTCCCCTCGTCCACGGACAAGTCGCAGTCGTTGTCCGCGCCGTCGTCCGCCTCGGCGGCGCCGGGGTACGTCGCGGCGTCGGCGTCGTCACAATCCCCGTCGGCGACCGACCACCCGTCGGCGTCGTCGCCGGTCGGGGCGGCCGAGACCACCACCGGCACCGTCGCCGACACCGTGCGCTCGCCGTCGTCCGCGACGACACGCAGGGTCCCCGGACCGGTGGCGAGCGGCTGGTCCAAGACCGTGAACGCCAGTGACCCCTCGCCCGTGCGCACGGCGGCGACCTCCCACCCACCGCCCAGGTCCCCGAGGCGGGCGGTCCACTCCCGCCCCGTCTGGGGATCGGTGAGCTCGGCCTGCACCGTGAACGCCAGGGCCGGGTCGACCACCGTCGCCGGCGCAGGCAACGTGATCGACAACGCGGGCGCACCCCGCCACGGCTCTGGCAGGACGTGCACCTTGCCGACCACCGGGAGGGCGTCGGACAAGAACATCACCTCGCAGTCCACCGGCGTCTCCCCGTACGCCCACTCGCCCGCGACGGCGAGGCGCTCACCGGGCCCGATCTGCACCCCCGCGATCGCGTCGACCTCGACGTATTCGGCACAATCGAACGCCACGGCCTCGAGCGTCGCCGCCACCGTACCCACGTTCTGGAGCACCCACGTGAGCTCCTTCTGCCCGCCGGTCGCGAACGGAACCTCGAGCCCGGGGTCCTCCAGGACCAGCTCCACCGGCGCCGCCCAGCTCTCGGTCGACCGGACGGCCACCTCCTGCACGAAGTCGCGGGCGAGACCCACCCGCCCGTCCACACGCGTGGAGCTCCAGGGACCGGCCTTTGCGTCGACCACCACCAGGCCGAGGGGCGCGTCCGGCTCGACCGTGACGTGCACCGTCCGGCGGCAATCGGGCGGCAGGTCGGCCAGGGTCAGGTAGTCTCTGCAGGGGTTCGGCGTGGACCCTGCCGCCACCTCGGGCGCATCGTCCGGATCGGCGGGGCGGTCGTTGACGCCGCAGTAGGTCAGGCCCTCCCGCAGACACATCGTCGGGCCGCGGACGTACACCGAGGTCAGACCGAACGGCAGGTCGGCCGCGCCCGTGTTCAGGATGTCGAAGCCGAAGGTCCACCGGGGCGGGGTGCCGTCGGTGCCCTCGGGGCCGTAGACTTCGTGCGTGCTCAGCTCCATCACCGGCCGCTCCACGACCACGCGCCCGGTGTCGGCGACCTCGACCTCGTAGGCGCACCCGGCCATCCACCAGAAAAGCCCGCTCATTCGAGCCTCCACGGCGTACGTTTCACCGGCACCTCGGCCGACAGCCCGACCCTCAGAAACGACGTGGGCAACGTCCCGACCGCCGCGCCCTCCACCGTGAGCACCACCGGGATCGGCTCGCCGGCGACGCCCGCCCAGACACAGACGTCCACCATCGGCAGCTCGCCACAGACCTCGCCGTCGATCGCCGCCCGGGGCTGCCACACCACCGCGGAGATCCGGCGCGGACCGTCGAGCTCCACCAACGCCGCCCCCGCCGACATCGACAGGCGCAGCCCGCGCCCCCACGACGTCCGCACGCCGAGGTACTGCCGCCCCACGTCGACGCCGGGCACGAGCACCGACGGCGCCGGGACCTGGACCTCGGCGTCGACCCCCATCGACAGCTCGCGGGTGAACCGGGCGCCGAAGCCGGCCCGCACGCCGGCCGCGCCGCCGAGCTCGGTGGACACGCCCAAGAACCCTGCCCGCACCACGAGCACGTCCGGCCGGGGGGGCGGCGGCGGCACCAGCGCCGGGCGCCGAACCCGCGGGGGCGGCGT
>SXOM01000386.1 GCA_005776735.1 Pseudomonadota bacterium | reverse complement strand
TCGCCCGCCCACCCCGCCACCGGGCACCGACCGACGTCCGTCACCGACGGCCGTCGGTGCGCCGACGTCCGTCGGCCACATGGTCACAACCCTTTGAAATTGCTGAACTGAGTCCGCGGCACACCCCGTGAAGAGGGCCGGAGCGCTTCCCCGGAGCGCCCGTGCCGCCTCTCGCCCCTGCCGTCGCCGCCGCGCTGTGCCTCGCGCGTCGTGTCGCCGTTCTGTTCTGTTCGGCCTTCGGGCTCGTGGTTGCCGCGCTGATGGCGGGGTGCACGGCCGGTGACACCACCGTCGAAGCGGGCGGCGTGGGCGAGCCGCCCGCCCCCCTGAGCGAGCGTGCGCCCGGCTGCGACGGCTGGGGCCTGGTCTACGAGGTGTACGTGCGCTCGTACCAGGACAGCGATGGCGACGGGATCGGCGACCTGGAGGGGCTGCAGAGCCGCCTGGGCCACGTCGAGGCGCTCGGGGTCGACACGCTGTGGCTGATGCCGGTGTTTCCGGCGTTCGGTCCGGCCGGGTACGACGTCGAGGACTTCGGGAGCGTGACCCCGGAGTATGGCGACCTCGCCGCGCTCGACGCGCTCGTCGCCGACGCCCACGCGCGCGGGATGCGGGTGCTCCTCGACCTGCCGTTCAATCACGTCCACGCGAACCACCCGTGGTTTGTGGCGGCCGAAGCGGGCGACGACGCGGCGCGCGCGCGGTTCGTCTACGCCGACACTCCGGGGGACGACGGCCGCTGGTGGCCGAGCGCGGCGGGGGGGTGGTACTACGGGTACTTCGGGCCCGCGATGCCGGACCTGGACTACGACAACCCGGCGGTCCTGGCGGAGATGTCGGCGGTGTGGGACACCTGGCTCGACCACGTCGACGGCTTCCGGCTCGACGCGGTGCTGATGCTCGACGAAGAGGACGGGGTGACCGAGGGGGCCCCGGCGGCGCACGCCGCGCTCGGTGCGCTCGTCGACGCCGCGCGGGCCGCCCATCCGGAGGTGTGCCTGCTCGCGGAGGCGAGCGAGTGGGAGGCCGGGCGCACCGCCACATGGCTCGACTCGGGCTTGTGGTCCGGTGCGGATCGGGTCCTGGACTTCGTCCGGCAGGACGCGCTCGTCGACGCCGGGGCGACCGGCGACAGCGGGGGTCTGCGCGACGTGCTCGCGATCGAAGGCGAAGCGGACGGGTTCGACGGCATGGGGACCTTCCTCGGCTCGCACGACCTCGCGCGGCTGCCCGCGCGCATCCCCGACGCCGCGCGGCGCGAAGCGGCCCGGGTGGTCCAACTGCTCCTGCCCGGCGCGCCGGTCCTGTACTACGGCGAAGAGTTGGACCTCGCCGACGCCACCAGCGGCACCGGGCAGGACTACGCGATGCGCGCGCCGATGCCGTGGGACGACAGCGAACACGCGGGCTTCACGACCGGGTGGCCGTGGTTCGTCCCCGATCCCGGGTACCGCGACGGGGCCAACGTGGCCGCGCAGCAAGCCGAGCCGGACAGTCCCCTCGCCGTGGTGCAGGCCGTCGGCGCGCTGCGGCGGGAGTGGCACCTGGAGGAGGGCGACACGTGGCGGCCCGTCGCGGGGCTCCCCGCGGGCGTCGTCGGCTTCCGGCGGGTGAGCAGCGTCGGCGAAGTGACGGTCTACGCCAACCTCGGCGCGGACACCATCGCGACGGACACGAGCGCGGCGCACCCGATCCTGGCGTCCGACGCGGGCGTGGGCCCCCTCGGCGCCGGCGCGTGGCGCGTTTGGGCGACGGCGGGGTGAGTCGAAAGGAGGTTACCGGGAATCGTGCCTTCCGCCGGCCGCTTCGTGGTGCTCCAGTCCGCGCTCGTGGTGGGCGGGTGCGGCACGGGCACCGGCGACTCGGCCGAGGTCCCCGCCCCGTGGCGCCCCGACACCGGCGACACGGTCCCGTCGGTCGACGTGCCGCCCGCGCCGTTCGATGCGGCCGGTGCGGTCGCGGCGCTCGACGCGGCGCTGGCCTGGCCCGTCCCCGATCCCGTCGTGCTCGACGTGCTGTACCTGCAGATGATGCGCGCGGGCGACGACCAGTGCCCGGGGCCGGGCGACCAGCTCGAGAACGGGAGCATCCCCCTCCAGGGGTGCACGTCCACCACCGGCTACACCTACGAGGGCCTCTCGGAGTACGTGCGCACCGACGCGTCCGACGCCCGGAGCTGGGCGCTCTCGCTCGGCGACTTCTACGTGATCGACCCCGTGGGGGCGCGCTACGCGGTGGGCGGCACCTTCGGGTACGCGGGCACCTGGACCGACGCGGGTGCGGCCGAATGGAGCGCCGAGAGCACCGGTACCTTCGTCTGGACCGGCGGCGAAGGTTGGCTCGCCGAGGGCGCGTCGATCGCCCTGTGGTACGAGGGCGGCGCGACGACGGCGGGCGAGGGCTGGGTGCGGGTGTACGGCGGACTGGGCACGCTCGACGGCGCGCCGTCGGTCTTTGCCGACGCGCTCACCTACGCGCCCACCGGCGACGGCGGCCTGCCGCTCGGCCTCGCGGGCGGGGTGCGCCTGCGCGACGCTTCGGGCTGGTGGACCACCTTCACCCTCGACGCATCGGGCTGTGGCACGGTCGTGTGGGCCGACACCGAGCCCCTCGGCGACGGCTGCGTGGACGAAGCGCCCCTGGCCGCGGTGCTCGCCGCGCTGGACCCGCGATGAGGCCGGTCGTCCTCGTCGCCGTGCTGGCGGCGTGCACCACCGAAGGCGCGGAGGCCCCGCCGGCGGCGGCGGCGCGCGAGCTGCGGGTGCCGCTCGACCCGCCACGCCTGGCGCGCCGCATGTCGCTCGACCTGCGCGGCGTGCTCCCGAGCGTGGCCGAGCTCGATGCCGTCGAGGCCGATCCCACCGCGCTCCCGGCGCTGCGCGACGCGTGGCTCGAGGAGCGCGCCGCCGAGGCGCGCATGGTGCAATTGCTCGGGGAGCGGTGGCGGACACTCGTGGACGACGTGACGCTCCAGGTCGGGGAGGTCGGGCTCACCGACGCCGACGAGTACACCTACGAGCGCTCCGTCGGCGAAGAGCCCCTGCGGGTCATGGCGCGCGTGGTCGCCGAAGACCGGCCGTGGTCGGACGTGGTCACCGGCGACACGACCATGGCCAACGAAACGCTGGCCGCCCTCTGGCCGATCGACCGTCCGGCGGGCGACGGGTGGGTGGAGTCCCGCTACGCCGACGGCCGCCCGGCAGTGGGGGTGCTGGCCACCAACGGCCTGTGGTGGCGGTACACCACCAACGAGTCCAATGCCAACCGTGGGCGGGCCGCGGCGATCAGTCGGCTCCTGTTGTGCGAAGACTACCTGGAGCGGCCGATCACCGTCCGGGCGGCCGATGCCACGGTCCCCTTCGAGGACGCGATCCGCACCCAGCCGGCGTGCGTGAGCTGCCACTCGAGCCTCGACCCCATCGCGGCGAGCCTGTTCGGCTTCTGGTGGTTCGAGGAGCACCAGCTCGACGAGATGTCCTGGTACCACGCCGAGCGCGAGCCGCTGGGCGAGACCCTCGGCGTCGCGCCCGCCTGGTTCGGCACCCCCATTCCGGGGCTGGCGGGCCTGGGCGACGCGATCGCCGCGGACCCTCGCTTCTCCCGGTGTGCGGCCGAGACCTTCGCGGCCGGCCTGTGGCGGCGCCCCGTGGAGCGGGCCGACCACCAAGCGATCTCGGACTTCACCGAGGTGCTGGAGGCCCAGGACCTCCGCATCAAGCCGCTCCTCGCCGCGATCACCGACGACGCCGAGTACCAGGCCGGCGGCCTGGTCGACGGCGCGGACGACGAGACCGCCGCCCGCGTCGCCACGGCGCGCCTGTTGGGGGCCGACCAGCTCGCGTCGGCGGTCGCCGACCTGACGGGGTTTGTGTGGGAGGACGGGGGCACGTCGCTCATGCACGAGGACGAGGTCGGCTTCCGGCTCCTCGCCGCCGGGGTCGACGGCCGGAGCGTGGTCAACCCGCCGCGCCGACCGGGGGTCACCTGGGCCCTGGTCGTGCAGCGCCTCGCCGAGGCGGGCGCCGCCTACGCGGTGCAGCGCGACCTCGTGGACGGCCAGGCGATCCTGTTCACCGAGGTCACCCTCGCCGAGGTGCCCGGCGATGCGCGGTTCGACGCCGAGCTGGACCGCCTGTGGTGGCGCACCCTCGCCACGCGCCCCACCGAGGCCGAGCACGCCGAGCTGGCCGCGTTGTGGACCGCGGTCGCGGCCGCCGAAGGCCCCGAGGCCGCGTGGACCGACGTGCTGACCGTGCTGCTGCGCGACCCCGCGTTCGTGAGCGGCTGATGGCGCGCCGCTCCGCTTCCGGCGTGTGGGTGGCGAGCCGGCGCGAGCTGCTGGCGCTCACCGGCGGCGCACTCCTGGCCGGCCGGGCGCGGGCCGAGGGGCCGGCCGAGCGGCAGTTCTTGTTCTTGTTCTGCGACGGCGGCTGGGACCCGCTCTGCGTGTTTTCCCCGGTCTTCGGCGCCGACGGGGTGGACATGGACCCCCTCGCCACCCTGGCCCAGGCCGGCGGCATCTCGTTCGTGGATCACCCCCAGCGCCCCGCGGTGCGTGCCTTCTTCGAACGCCACGCCGATCGGACGGCGGTGCTCAACGGCTTCGAGGTGCAGTCGGTGGCGCACGAGCGGTGCCAACAGCTCCTGTTCACCGGCACCGCCGGGGCCGCCGACGACTGGGGGGCGATCCTCGCCGGCAGCTCCGCGGTGGAGCGGTTGTTGCCCCAGGTGGTCGTGAGCGGCCCGGCGTGGTCCGACCAGTTCGGCGACAAGGTGGTGCGCGTCGGCACCTCCGGGCAGCTCCCGAGCCTGCTCGACGGCAGCGCGCTCGCGCGCGGCGCGCACCCCATCACGCCGCGCCCCGCCGACGCCGCCGCCCGCATGGAGGCCTATGTCCAGGCCCGCGCCGCGGCCGCGGCCACCCGGGCCCGGCCGGGCTGGGAGCGGGTCATCCACGCCGGCTACCGCGATGCGTTGGCGCGGGGTGCGTCGCTGGCGGCCTACGGCGACCTCCTGTCCGCCGCTTCGCCCGACCCCTTCGATCTGTTGGGCCAGCTCGCGTTGGCGCTGGACTGCCTGGAGCTCGGCCTCACCCGGTGCGCGAGTGTGCGCTACCTCGGCGTGTGGGGGCTCGGGTGGGACACGCACGCCGACAACGACGAGGTGCAGACGATGCACTTCGAGGAGCTGTTCGGCCACCTCGACGAGCTGGTCGGCGAGCTCGACACCCGCATCGGCACCGACGGCCTGCCCCTCTCCCAGTCGGTCACCGTGGTGGTGTGCTCGGAGATGGGCCGCGACCCGAAGCTCAACGAGTGGGACGGCCGCCACCACTGGACCTACACCTCGGCGATGCTGTTCGGCGCGGGTGTCGCCGGCGGGCGGGTGGTCGGCGCGTTGGACGGCGCCGGCCGAGGCCAGGCCGTCGACCCGGCGCGTGGCGACGTCGACGCCGCGGGGGTCGCGCTCACCTCGGCGAACCTGGGCGCGACGCTCCTGCAGCTCGGCGGGGTCGACCCCGAGGCGTGGTTGCCCGGGGTGGTCCCGATCGACGCGCTGCAGTCCTGAGCGCGGCCTACACCGCGGTGATCCGCACCTGGTTGGACAGTCGGAGTCCGTCCCGCAGCCGCAGCTTCCGCACCGAGGAGAAGTCGCGCGGTGTGAACTCGTTGGAGGCGTGGGTCACGTCGAGCAGTCCCATGCGTTGGTAGGCCTCGGCGACCAGCTCCGAGCAGAAGAGCGAGTCCAGGTTGGCTTCGTTGTCGCCGAACGCCCCCTCGCACACCGCGCACAACAGCTCGAGCTGCCCCTCCTCGTAGGGGCGACCCACGAGCTCCACCCGCAGTGCTTCCAACGCTTCGAGACGCGGGGCGTCGAGCGGTTCGGACAGTTGGCGCACGCCCACGCGGTAACCAGCCGCGAGGCACGCCCCCAGCCGCGCGCGGAGGTCGACCCGCTGGACGCCCGGATGCGCGGTGTCGGTGTCGAGGTCGACGAGGTCGGCGAGGGTGGTCGACTCCCAGACCGCCAACGTACCCGCGTGCGGCCCTTCGGTGATGCGCCAGACCAGGCCCACGTGTGACCAGAAACTCGCGGTGAGCTGCTTGATGCCCTCCGACGTCCACGACTTGCCCGAGAAGAGCAGGAGATCGCCGGTGCGGAGCTGCGATTCGATCGTGTCGAAGTGCATGTTCAGCGCGCCTGCGAGAACGCCACCAACTGCGGCACGATGAGCGGCTCGGCCAGGGTGCTGGTGTCGCCCAGGTCCTCGGTTTCCCCGGCGGCGATCTTCCGGAGGATGCGCCGCATGATCTTGCCGG
>SXOM01000385.1 GCA_005776735.1 Pseudomonadota bacterium | reverse complement strand
GCCGGCAAGGGGCTGCCGCTGGAGCTCCACGTCGTCGCGCCCGCCACCGGCGCCCGCTACCGCACCACCTCCGTCGGCACCCTGCCGTTCACGCCCGAGGCGCTGACGGCCGAGGCGTTCGACCTCGACGAAGACGGCACGATGGACCTCGTCGTCGAAGCGTGGGGCGAAGGCCTCCACGCCGCGTTCTGGGTGCCCAACGCCGACGACAAGTCCGAGTCGCGCAAGGCGGTGGAGCTGGTCGTGCCCGCCGACGGATCGGTCGCGTGGTCGAGCCCCGACGGCGAGCCCGCGGCGGTGCGCTCCAGCTTCCGCCTCGCCGGCGGGGTGCTCGTCGCCGAGGAGCTCCGGCCCTCGCCTGTCGAGACGGTGCACGTGGCGCGGGTGTGGTCGGCGGCCGACGTGGTGGCGGGGGACGGCGAAGTCCGCGAGAGCCACCGCGTCGGGGCCACGCCGCGCACCGACGATTGTGGTGTCGTGTGCGGCGACGGGAGCACCTGCGGCGGCTGCACCGGCGACCTCGTGGTGCCGGTGGGCGGCATCGGCACCGGCCCCGCCTCCGCGACGCAGGCCGAGCTCGTGGTGGGCGACCTCGTGGCGGTGGCGCCGGGCGGCGACCAGGCCTCGACGGTGGTGACGCGGGCGGTGTTCCTGGACGACGCCGTGCAGGACGAGGTCGTCGCGCTCGACCCCGACACCTGCGAGCCCGCCACGCTCAGCCGGCTCGGCGGCGGGACCCTCACCATCAGCGGCGGGTCGGTGGTGCTCTCCGACGAGAGCACGACCACCATCTCCGGCGGCAGCTTCATGGTGAGCACCGGCTTCGGCGCCGCCGAGTGCACCGGCGCGTGCACGTTGGAGATCGCGGGCAAGGGGCTCGTCGGCCGTTGGACCTTCGACGACAGCCTGGCCCAGGATTTCCGTGTCATCGGCGCCACCGGCGCGGGCGAACCGGTGGTGAGCTGGACCGACCCGGAGGGCCTGGCGTGGGCGGGTGTCGCCGACGCCGCCGTGCTCGCGGCCGGCACGTTCAAGGGCCGCGGGCCCATCCAACTCACGGGCCGGGCCAACTACGCGGCCGCCGGCTCGCGCCTGGCCCTCGACGCGCCGCCGGCGCCGACCTTCACGCCCGGCGAGGCCGCGACGCTGCCGACCGACTTCGTCGTTGCCCTGCGCGCGGTGGACACCGGCGGCGAGTGCCCCTACGCGGCCACCGTCTCCGACCTCGCCGACAGCGCGGCGGCGCCCCTGGTGCTGTCGAGCTCCGCCGACGGCGACTGCGCCGAGCTGTACGTGCCGCTGGCGACGTTGCGCGGGGTCCCGGGCGCGTCGGCCGCGGTGCTGCTCGCGCACCGCGGGAGCGTCCGCGTCGACGTGCTGGCGGACGGGCGCATCCACGGGGGCGCCGCCATGCCGGTGGCCGCGCTCGACGGGGTCGACCCCCTGGTCGACGACGTGCGCGTGTCCACCGCCGACCTCGACGGCGACGGCATCGAAGACGTGCTGCTCGACGCCGGCTTGGGCACCGTGGCCCTGTTCTCCGACGGCGCGGGGGGCTTCACCGAGCTCGACGTCTCCGGAGAGCTCGCCAACACGCTCGGCCCGGTCGGCGCCGGCTTCGGCCTCGGGTCGTGCGTCGATGTCGAGGGCGGCACGCCGGGGTGGGTCGCCACCCACGCGGTACACGACGAGCGGGTCGAGTGATCGACCTGCGCTGCGCGTGTGGCACCGTCCCCGGGGGGCGCCCCGCGTCCAGCCGGTAGCGCGCAGGGTCCGGCGGGCGCCCCGCTGCGCCGTGCGATGGCCGCCGGACCCGGCCGCCGTCCGTCGAGTCGCGGGCCATCGCCCAACCGCGTTCGACGCCATACGTGGGCGGATGGCACGCGCCGCCGAGCTCTACCCCCTCCCGCTGACGGTCCTGTTGGAGCGCCTGGAGCGCGAGCTCGACGCGGGGAGCGAGGTGTTCGGGGTGCCGCAGGCGGCGATCTGGCGCCCCGACCCGTCGCGAGACCTGTCCACGCTGCACTTCGGCGTGCCGTTGGGTACGCCGCTCGGCCCGGCGGCGGGGCCGCACACCCAGCTGGCGCAGAACATCGTGGCGGGCTGGCTGGCCGGGGCGCGGTTCTTCGAGCTCAAGACCGTGCAGGTGCTCGACGACCTGGAGCTGCCGCGGCCGTGCATCTGGGCGCCGCACGTCGGGTACAACGTGGAGTGGAGCCAGGAGCTCCGCGTCCCGCAGAGCGCGCTGGAGTACGCCAAGGCGTGGTTGTTGGTGCACCACCTGGCCGCGCGCCTGGGCATCCCGGCGATGACGGTGTTCGACCTGTCGGTGGGGTACGACCTCGCGGGCATCCGCGGGGAGAAGGTGGCCAACTTCCTCGCGCGGATGCGAAGCGCGGGGCCGCTCTTGCAGCGGTTGTGGCGGGAGCTTCCCCAGGGGTCGGCGCTCCGCGAGGTGCAGGCGCCCGACGAGCTCAGCCGCACCCTCACGTTGTCCACGTTCCACGGCTGCCCGGCCCACGAGATCGAAGGAATCGCGACACACCTGATGCGCGATCATGGGCTCGACGTGGTGGTCAAGCTCAACCCCACGCTGCTCGGCGAAGCGGGGGTGCGGGAGCTGTTGCACGATCGGTTGGGGTACACCGAGGTGCGGCTCGATCCTCATGCCTTCGCGGCCGACCTCGAGTGGGGTCAGCTGATGGAGATGGTGCCGCGTCTGCGGCACGTCGCCGCCGAGGAGGGGGTGGGCTTCGGGGTGAAGTTCAGCAACACCCTGGTGTGTCGCTCCGGGGAGCCCCCGTTCCCCGACGGGGACATGTACCTGAGCGGCGCGCCGCTGCACGTGCTCGCGGCCACGCTGGCTGCCCGGTTCATCGAGGCCACCGGCGGCCAGGTCCCGGTCACGTTCTCCGCCGGGATCGACGCCCAGAACTTTCCCGAGGTCGTCGCCGCGGGGATTCGGCCGGTCACCACCTGCACCGACCTGTTGCAGGGCAAGGGGTATCCGAAGCTGAAGAACTACCTCGGGAACCTCGAGGCCCACCTCGCGGGCGCCGGCGTGGCCCGCCTGGAGGACCTCCCCCGGGCCGACGTGGGCGCCTGGGCGGAGCGCGCCGCGGCCGACCCCCGCTACGCCGCGGCGGCCAACCGCAAGGCGCCGCGGAAGGTGGGGAGCCAGCTCGTTCTGCTCGACTGCCTCACCTGTGACAAGTGTCAGCCGGTGTGTCCGAACCTCGCCCTGGGCGACCTCGCGCTCCCGGTGGGCACCTGGCCGGCGGGCACGTTGAGTTGGAGCGCCTCCGGCTGGACCGCCGACGAGGGGCCCGCGCTCACGATCAAGCGGCGCCACCAGATCGCGGTGCTCGCCGACCTGTGCAACCGTTGCGGACAGTGCGACCCCTTCTGCCCCGAAGACGGCGGGCCGTTCGCCACCAAGCCCACCCTGTTCCTCGACGCGGACGCATGGGCCGAGCACCCCGCCCGCGACGGCTTCTGGTTCGACGGGCCCACGCTTCGATGGCGGCGCGCCGGCGTCGAACACACGTGGACGCCGCTCCCCGACGGCCTCGCCCGGTGGGGGGTGCCCGGCGGCACCATCACCTTCGCGCACCCGCTGTCGCCGGTCGCCACGACCGGGGAAGGCCGGGCCGACCTCCGGGACGCGCACCTGCTCGCCCTCACCTACGAAGCCTGGCGCGCCGCGCCCGGCTTCCGCCCCCCTGTTGGAGAATTCCCGCGATGACGCTCCCCCCCCTCCCGACGCTCGACGAGCTCCTCAACCCCGACACCCAGCCGTCGGCCGTGCGTGCTCGGGCGCTCGCGGCCACCGACGAGCTCGATTCGGCCCGCCTGTTCAACATGAGCTGGACCACCTCGTCCGGCATCCCCCACCACGTGCTCCCGCCGTCGCTCACCGGGGTCAAGGCGAACATCGTGGTGATGTCGTCCAAACACTTCCCCACCGGCAGTCACAAGGTCGGGCCCGGGTACTCGTGCCTCCGCGAGCGGCTCCTCACCGGCGAGATCACCCCCGATGGCAGCACGCTGGTGTTTCCGTCGACCGGCAACTACGGCATCGGCGGCGCCTGGGTGGGGCCGCGGGTCGGGTTCCGCTCCCTGGTGGTGCTCCCCGAGGACATGAGCGCGGAGCGCTTCCAGAAGATCGAGGCGTACGGGGCGAAGGTCATCAAGACCCCGGGCAGCGAGTCCAACGTCAAGGAGATCTACGACGCGGTGAAGGAGCTGCAGGCGCGGCCGGGGCACACCATCCTCAACCAGTTCGCCGACTTCGGGAACTACCGGTTCCACCGTCACGTCACCGGGAACAGCGCGCTGCGTGTGGCGGCGCAGCACGGCAACGGGCGGGTCGCGGCCTTCGTGAGCGCGATGGGGAGCGCGGGCACCATCGCGGCGGCGGACCGCATCAAGAGGGTGTTCCCGGACGCCAGGGCGGTGGGCCTGGAGCCGGTGCAGTGTCCGACGCTGTACAACGTGGGCTACGGCGCCCACGCCATCGAGGGCATCGGCGACAAGCACGTCACCTGGATCCACAACGTCCGGAACATGGACGCGCTGGTGTGCATCGACGACGAAGCGTGCCTGCTGGGCCTTCAGTTGGTGCAGGAGGGGGGGCTCCCCGAGATCGCGTCACTGGTCGGGGTGTTCGGGGTCTCGGGCATCTGCAACGTGCTCGGCGCCATCAAGACCGCGAAGCACTACCAGCTCGGCGCGGGCGAGAACGTGGTCACGGTGGCGACCGACGGCTTCGACCGCTACCCCTCGGTGCTCGACCGCCTGCGCAAGCGCACGGGCGCGTTGTCCGCCGACGAAGCGCGGCGGCGGGTGTCGATCTTCCGCGACGTGGGCGGCGACTGGTTCCAGGAGGGCACGATGGAGGTCCGACGCCG
>SXOM01000384.1 GCA_005776735.1 Pseudomonadota bacterium | reverse complement strand
TGAAGAAGTACTCGCCCTCGGGCACCACCGTGGGGCCATAGTTGCCCGTTCGCATGCCGAACATCGTCGTCTGTAGCGTGGTGTGCTCCACCTCGCCGAGCTTCTCGGTGTACTGTTTCATCGGTTGCGGCGAGCAGCCCCGGACGTCGGTGTAGTCGTAATCGCCGACCTCGGTGCGCTCCTGTGCGGCGCCGTTGACGTAGACGATGTCGTCGCGGACCTCGACCGTGTCGCCCGGGAGACCGACGAGGCGTTTGACGTAATCGATGCTGCACGGCTGCTCGGGGCCGGGGAGGAACGGCATCAGGTCCAGCGTCCAGTCCTTCGGGATGCGCTTGAGCTTACACCACGGGTCGCTGCTGACCGAGGGCGGGTAGATGAACACGTCGACGTCGCCCCGCTCGGGCTCGCCAAGCGGCACGAGCTCGATGTCGGTGAACGGGACGCGCAGGCCGTAGGTGAACTTGCTCACCACGATGAAGTCGCCGATGGCGAGCGTCGGGACCATCGAGCCCGACGGGATCTGGAACGGCTCGACGATGATCGAGCGGATGACGAGCACCGCGAGGAGCGGCGGGCCCCAGCCCTTGATGAAGTTGACGAGCGGGTTGCCCCCGGGCTCGTCGCCGACGGGCTGCTGCAGGTCGAGGTCCAGGCCGTCGCTCATCCGTACTCCGCGGCCGCCGATAGCACGGCGCCGCCGGAAATCCCACGGGACGCCGGGCGGGTTAGGTCCGGCCGGTGTCGGTGACCGACCGCCTGCGCCTGCCCACCGACGTCCCGACCCTCCCCCCCGAGGGCCGGCGGGCGGCGGTGTCGGTGATCTTCGGCCCGGAAGATGAGCTTCTCTTCATCCATCGGGCCGAGCGGGTGGGCGACCTCTGGAGCGGCCACATGGCGTTCCCGGGCGGCCGCGAAGACCCGGACGACCCCTCCCTGCTGCACACCGCGCTCCGCGAGACCCACGAGGAGCTTGGTCTCGATTTGTCAGGTGCCACCTTGGTGGGGGCGCTCAGCCCGCTCTCGTCGCCGCGCGGGGTCCAGAAGGTGATGCAGGTCGTGCCGTGGGTGTTCCGGCTGCCGGTGTGGCCCGCGCTGCGCCCGAACGAGGAGGTGGCGGGGGTGAGCCGGCTCGCTTTCGGCCGGTTCCTGGCGCGGGAAGCGCGGGGGACCTTCGAGTACGACTGGCAGGGCACCACGTGGACCCTGCCGTGCGTGCGGCTCGACGGCACGCTGTTGTGGGGCATGACGCTGCGGATGGTCGACGAGCTGATCGAGCACGCGGAGCGCGCGTGATCGTCGGCCTTTTCGTGGTCCTTGCGGGCTGTGTGCACACCCCGCCGCAGCCGCCGCTGCCCGACCCGGCGCGGGTGGAGCTGTTGTCGCGCTTCCAGTTCGTCGACCGCGACGGGCGGTACTGCCGGTGGGAGGAGGAGCAGCTCCACGTCGGGAGTCGCCGGGTCTTCGGCGGGGAGTGGCCCGACGCGACGGACTGGTGCACGACGCCGTCGGAGCACTGGGTCACCGTCGACCTGCTCGGGGGCGACGGGCGGTTCGTCTCGGTGCTCACCGAGTCGGAGTCGCAACGGCCGACGTGCCGCACCTGGGACGTGGAGCTCGGCCGGCCCGTCACCCTCGCGGAGTACGACGCCCGACACGCCGAGAAGCGCCTCGCGCGCGCGCTGCGGTTGCACGGGCGGCGGCGCCTGCCGGGGGTCGTCGACGCCGATGCGTTTCTGGTCCGCGGGGGGCACGTCGCCTTCTGTCTCTTCGACCCCGACGGCACGCGGCACGAGTTGTCGGTCCCCTGAGCGAGATACCGGAGCCACGGAGCGGGACGCATGGAACGGAACATCTTCCAGGAGCTCAAGGTCGGGGCCTTCGTGCTCGCCTTCGTGGCGCTCATCGCGGTGGCCGCCTTCGTGCTCGGCGGCGGTACCGAGGCGTTCGCCAAGCGGTACACGCTCCACGCCCAGTACGCCGACGTCAAGGGGCTCAAGCCCGGCGCCGTCGTCCGGCTCGCGGGCATCGACGTGGGCGAGGTCAAGGTGGTCGAGCTCGCGCCCAACCGCGACGACGGCAAGAACGTGCACGTCGAGCTGTCGATCCGCGACGAGTACCGGGAGCGGATCCGGGGCGACTCGGTCGCGGGCATCTCCAACGTCGGCGTGCTCGGCGACAACATCATCACGGTGAGCGTCGGCAGCGAGAAGTCCAACCCGCTCGAGGACAACGCGGAGATCACCTCCGCCGAGGCGCTCGACTTCCTCAGCTATGCCGACCGCGCCAGCGAGATCGTCGGCAACACCGCGAGCGTGAGCCACAAGTTCGACCTGATGCTCGGCTCCGAGGACGAGGCCAAGACCGCCAAGGTGGCCGACAGCCTGGCCCACATCGAGGACATGTTGCAGTCGGCGCGGGACGGCAAGGGCGTGCTCCACGTGCTCTTCTACGACGACGCGGCGGGGCGCAAGGTCAAGGAGGTGCTCGCCAACGCCGAGCTGGTCACCGCCGACGTGGCGGACATGACGCAGGAGGTGCGCACCGGCGACGGCCTCGCGCACGAGCTCATCTACGGCGACGGGGGCGAGGCCCTCGCCGAGAAGCTGGGGGTGTTCACCGACGAGGCCACCTCGTTGGTGGCGGACATCAAGACCAAGCCGTCCGCGATCCACAGCCTCCTGTACGTCGAGGAGAACGCGCAGATCGTCGACGAGCTGCGCGGCACCGCGTCGGGCGTCAACGACATGGTGGCGTCGGTCAACGCCGGCGAGGGGTCGCTGGGCTTGTTGGTGAAGGACCCGCAGCTCTACGAAGACCTCCGCGCGTTGCTCGGCGGTGCGCAGCGCAACGCGCTCATCCGCGCGTACATCCGCTCCACGCAGGCCCATGCCCGCGACGAGGACGGCGGGGCGTGGGTGGCGCCCGAGCCGAGCCCGTAGTGGCGGAGCGGGCCCCCGAGCTGTCGTTGCGGGCCCTGGGGCTCCTGCTGAGCCCCCGGCGGCTTTCCGCTGCCAACGCCATCCGCCACGGAGAGCAGCGGTGGCTGTACATCGCGTTCGCGGTCTTCGCGCTCGCGTTCTGGCTCGGGTTGTTCGGCCTGATGGTCTGGTTGTTGGGGGAGTTCTGGGAGATCGGCGGGCTCGGACCGGTGCTCGCACGCAAGTTCCTCGACATCCTGGTGTCGAGCCTGTTCTCGCTGTTGGTGTTCAGCAACGTGATCACCGCGTTGTCGGTGTACTTCCTCAGCGCCGACCTGGAGTTGGTGCTCGCCCTCCCGCTGTCACGGCCCACGTTCCACTACGCACGCCTCGCCGACACCCTGATCCAGTCGAGCTGGATGATGCTGTTGTTCGGCCTGCCGGTGTTTGCCGCGGCGGGGTGGATGGCCGGCTCGGACTGGACCTACTTCGCCATGATCCTCGTGACCGTGCCGGCGATGCTGGTCATCGCCACGAGCATCGGCGTGACGGTCGCCACGGTCGTCGCGAACCTGGTCTCCGCGCAGCGCACACGCGACCTGATGCTGATCATCGCGGCGATCATGCTGGGTATCGCGTTCATCGTGCTCCGCGGGCTGCGGCCGGAGCAGCTCGCCGACGCCGAGGCCTTCCAGACCCTCGCGGAGTACCTCGCGGCGGTGGAGCTCCCGACGCCGCGGCTCTTCCCGGCGCGCTGGGCGGCCGAGGTGTTGGGGGCGAGCCTGCTCGGGTCGCCGTTGCCGTGGACCGAGCTCGCGCTTTTGGTGCTGGGCGCCGGCGCGGGCCTCGCGGTGAGCCGCTGGGTCGGGCGCGCGCTTTTCGACAGCGGGTGGGTGTCGGCGCAGGAGGCGCGCACGGCCCGCTTCCGCGACCAGCCGATCTTCGACCACCTCACGTTGGTGTTGCCGCGGGCCTGGCGCCCGGTGGCGGCCAAGGAGCTGCGGGTGCTGGTACGCGACCCCTCGCAGTGGTCCCAGGTGTTCCTGCTGGTCGGCCTGTGCGGCGTGTACCTGGCGAGCATCCAGGCGCTCCCCATCGACGTGTTCCGCGGCGAAGCAGGCCAGTGGCTCCGCGACGCGATCACCTTCCTGAACCTCGGCATGGGCGGGTTCGTGATGGCCGCCATCGCGGGTCGGTTCCAGTTCACGGCGATCTCGCGGGAGGGCAAGGCGTGGTGGGTGTTGCGCTCGGCGCCCGTCGATCCGCTGGTGGTGCTGCGCGCCAAGACCGCCTTCGGGCTGGTGCCGATGCTGGTGGTGGGCGAGGTGGTGACCGTCGGCGGCGGGTGGTTGCTCCACGCGCGCCTGCCCCTGCTTGTGGGCGAGGCGTTCATGGTGGTGGTCCTGGCGTGGGGGATCAGCGGCCTGGCCGCGGCCATGGGCGCGCTCTGGCCCGACTTCAACGCGGAGAACGCGGCGCGCGCGGCATCGAGCCCCGCCGCGGTCTTCTTCATGGTGCTCGCCATGGTGTTGGTGTTCGGCGTCATGTCCGCGTTCGTGCTCGCCGCGTTCCTGGCGTTCAAGGGCTACCTGTGGGCCGCGCCGGTGCTCGGGCTCGTGGCGGTCGCGATGTGCGTGTGGGCGGGCCATGTGCCGCCGCGCCGGGCGGCCGACCGCTTGTGGGCCGAGGGCCTGAAGTGATCGGCGCCGCCTGGCTGGTGGCGGGGGTGGCCCTCGGCTCGGAGCCCCCCATCGCGCGGGCGCGGGCCCAGCTCCTGCTGGCGGCGTGGTCAGGTTGTAGTTGCGCTCGCAGAACGGCACGAAACGCAGCAACTGCAACAGCTTCGCCCGGCGGGTAAGCATCTCGGGGCTGAAGCCGAGGCTTTGCACCAGGGTGTCGATCCACTCT
>SXOM01000383.1 GCA_005776735.1 Pseudomonadota bacterium | reverse complement strand
CCCGCGCCCGCATCGCAGCCGCACGGTGGCGGAGCCTCGCCGGTGTCGCCGGTGTCGCCCTGGGCGCCGCAAGCGCCCCCGCCGTAGGCCGCCGCCGTGGTCCACGCGTCGAGGTAGGCGTCGCACACCGCGGCGGCGCACGGCGCCGGGGTCGCGTCTTCCAGGCAGGCAACCGTCTCGAACGCGCGGCCGTCGGCGGTGCGCGCGACGTCCAGGCCGTCGGCGAGGTGGTCGGTGCACACCAGGGCCCCCTCGCCCACCGCGAGCCCACACCGCACGGCCGGCGCGTCGGCGCTGACCTCGGTGAACGTGGCCCCCTCGTCGGCGCTGCGCCAGGTGCGGGCGCCGTACCACGAGCCCAGCAGCATCGACCCGCTCAACGCGACGAAGCCCGGGGGAGGGTCCAGGGCGTACCCGTGCTCGAGGACCTCGGCGAACGACCGTCCGCCGTCGACGCTACGGACCAGGCGCGGGACGCTCGCTTCGTCGCGCGGCCGCTCCCACACCAGGAGAGTGTCGCCGGCGGCGTACAAGAGCCGAGGGTCGACCTCGCCTACGGGCCACGCGTACACCTCCGCGAAGGTGACACCGTCCTCGCTGCGGTACAGCTCCGCCGCCAGTGTGTCGGTGTGCACCAGCGTGACCCACACCGTGCCGCCGTCGACCACGACGGTCTTCGGGTACCAGGCGGCCCCCCAGAACGCCGTCGGCGTGCACGTCGTGTCGTCGCAGGTGGCGAGGCCCCCCTCCCCGCTGCCGATCACGGCCGCCCACACGTGCTCGCCCTGCCGCGCCAGGCGGAGGGCGAAACCTTCGGGCAACCCGCCGAGCGATGACACGGCGCAGTCGGCCCCGATCCGCACGACCCCGGTCGCGGTGGCCACCAGCGCGACCCCGTCCTGCCACGCGACGAGGTCGTACAGCGTCTGGTCGCCCACGGCCTCTTCGCACGACCACGACCATGTGGCCCCCGCGTCGGTGGAGTGCACCACGCCCCACCCTCCGGCCAGCCCCCACACCTCGTCCGGCGCTTCGGGCCGGGCCGCGAGGGCCGACATGCCGAAGCTCGGCGAGTGGGCGAACGCAACGGACAGGGACAACAGCAGCGGCACGCGGGCCCTTCGGTCGGCTAAGGTGGTATCACGATGGCCCGCTACGCCGTTCTCTGCACCCTCCTGGTCGCGTGCGAGAGCACGCCCACCTACGATGGGCCGCCCACCATCACCCTCCTCGAGCCGGCCGACGAAGCCACCGTCTGCACCACCTTCCACGTGGTGATGGCCATCGAGAACCTCACGCTGGTCGACCCGAACGACCCTCCCGACCCGCTGCCCCCCGACAGCGGGCACGTCGACGTGATGATCAACGGCCAGGACGTCGAGATGCTCCAGGGCGAGGAGCTCGACATCACCTGGGACGAGTCGCCGCTTCTGCAGCTCAAGGCCGAGCTCTCCAACGCCGACCACACGCCCATCGAGCCCTACGCGGGCGACTTCGTCTACGTCACGACGAGCGCAGCGGCATGCTCCTCCTGAGCCTCGCCTGCGCCACGCCGGCGCCGTCGGACACCGGCGACCCCGGCGTCGGCGTCATCACCGACTACGTCGTGGACTTCCAGACCGAGCCCGACCCCCTGGTCGCCGGCGAAGCGGGCACGTTCCACTTCCAGATCACCGACCAGGACGGCGCCCCGATCGAAGACCTCCAGACCACGCACGAGCGCATGGCCCACGTGCAGTTCGTCAGCGGCGACCTCACGAGCTTCCAGCACCTTCACCACGAGGACTACGCCCCGCTCACCGGCGAAGACCTCCGCGACGCCGACTTCGAGTTCCCCGTCACCGTGCCCCTCGCCGGCGACTACCGCGTCGTCTTCGACTTCGCGCATCTGAACGCCTACCTCGCCGAGTCCGCGTGGCTCACGGCCGCCGGGAGCCCCGCCCAGGCCGCGGCCCCGGACCTCACCCCCAACGACGTCGCGACCGACCACGGCGTCACCGGCACGCTCACGTGGGACGCCCCCGCGGTTCCCGGGTACGAGGCCTCGTTCTCGGTGCACCTCGTCGACGAGGCCGGCGTGGATGTCACCGATCTCGTGCAGTACCTCGGCGCCGACGCCCACGCGTTTCTGACCACGAGCGACCTCGCCTGGACCGCCCACACCCACGCGTGGTTCCCCGACATGGAAAACGTCGCCCCCGGGCACCCGATGCCGCAGGTGTACGTCGGCCCCGACCTCCCGTTCCACTACGTGCTCCCCGCTCCGGGCACGTACAAAGCGTGGATCCAGCTCACCCGGGGGTCGGCGCCCGACGTCCCGATCGTCCTGGTCTACACCTTCGTGGTCGCGGGCTGAGGGCGCTCGGGGGCGGCGCCGCGCGACCGTCCCGAAGGCGGCCGGAGCTCCCCGGCGCCGCGCGGTAGCCGTGGGACTGGTCGCTCGACGCGCACGCGCCGCCCCCAGCGGCGGTGGGGGGCGACACAACTCCGATCTCTGGGGCGAGAGATCCGAGTTCTGTCGCCGCTTCGAGCGGTTTGTGTCGCGACAGGCAGAAACGCTCGCCGAGCAGGCCGCGATTCGCGGTGTTCGCCCGTGGAGCGGCGCCGCTCGACGCGAAAGCGCCGCCCCGAGCGGCGGCGGGGGGCGACACAACTCCGATCTCTGGGGCGAGAGCTCCGAGTTCTGTCGCCGCTTCGT
>SXOM01000382.1 GCA_005776735.1 Pseudomonadota bacterium | reverse complement strand
GCTCCGCGCCCCGCTGCGGCGGCAACGCCCGCGCCCGCGACGCCGGCGGCCGCCGCCGATGCCCCCGACCCCCGCGCCGAGGTGCTCCGTGTCGCGCTCGCCGCGCTGGAGGGCGCCCACCCGGTCGACGTGCTCGAGGTGGGGGACCGCAAGACGCTCACCGACGCCGAGGTCGCGCAGGCGTTCCGCGTGGTGAGCAAGCGGTTCCACCCCGACAACTACTTCACGGCGCCGGCGCTGGTCAGGGCGATGGCAGAGGCGTGTTTTGCGAGGATCAACGGCGCTTACGACGCCATGCGCGCCCCGGGTGGGCTCGCCGAGACCAACCGGTTCCTCGCCGCGCGGGCGGAGGGCCGCGGGTTTGTGAACGAGCGTGCGCACCAGGCGGCGCGCGTGGCGTTCCGACGCGCGGAGGTGTGCTTCCGGGCCCGCGATTGGCGCGGCGCCGACGCCCTCTTCGTCGAGGCGGCGCGGCTGGACCCGCAGACCTGGCCGCACCAGTTCTACGCCCATCGTGCCGGCGCGCTCTCCAAGCGCTTGACGGTCGACGAGGCCGTGCGCCAGCTCACCGACCTCACCTGTCCCGACGTTGCGCGGCGCGCCGAGGTGCTCGTGGCGATGGGCAACCTGTTGAAGATGGAGCAGCGCCAGGCCGAGGCGCTGCGTTGCTACCAGCAGGCGCTCCAGACCGATCCGCAGAACCGCGACGCCCAGCGCGAGGTGCGGTTGCACCAGGCCCGCAACGAGTCCACGTCGGTCACGCCGAGCACGGCGGAGCGCCTGACCGGGTTCTTCAAGAAGGTGACCGAGCGGAAGTGACGGTCGCGGTCGGCGCCGCTGGCGGAGCGCGGGGCGCGGCCGGGAGGGCTGCGAGCGGCCCTGGCCGCGGTCGGGACGGTCGCGGCGCCCCGCCCACCCCGGTTGCCTACCCGCCACACACCTGCGCGCAGACGTCGGGCGGATCGGTGAGGAGCTCGCACGATTCGGCCTCGACCGCCGACTCCCACGCCTCGACGCACTCCTGCATGCGCCGCTCGGAGTAGCCGTCGCAGTCGACCCAGTCCTGGTTTGTGGCCGCGGTGATGCAGGCGTCGACGTCGTCGTAGCCGATGGGCGCGAGCTGGTCGCACGCTTCGCGCAGGCGACAGGCAGCTTCGCCTTCGGCGGCGCGGCCGTCTTCGTACGCGAGGCAGCCCCAGAGGGCCCAGAGCGCGATCACCGGGTGTGTGCCTTCACGAGGTCGCGCGTGAGGTTCTTCTGGTGAGACTCCAGCGTACCCCCGCCGATCTCGAGGAGCTTGGCGTCGCGGAACAGGCGTTCGACGGGGTACTCGGTGCAGTAGCCGGCGCCGCCGAGAACCTGCATGGTGCGATCGGCGACGTTCTTGCCCACGGGCGCGGCGAAGAGCTTGGCGGCGTCGCTGCCCACGCGGTTGCGGTGGTTGGGCCCGACCGAGCGGGCGACCGTGTAGATGAGGCACCGCGCGGCTTCGGTCTCGGCGTACGACTCGCCGATGAACCGCTGGATCTGGCCGAAGTCGGCGAGCGGACGCCCGAAGGAGATGCGCTGGCCGGCATAGTCGATCATCAGGTGCAGGCACCGGTCGGCGATGCCGAGCGACATCGCGGCCAGCGTGAGCCGCTCGATCTCGAGGTTGCGCATCATGTGCGTGATGCCCTGGCCTTCGGCGCCGAGCAGGTTCTCCACCGGCACTTCGCAGTTCTCGAAGATGAGCTCCGACATGGTCGAGGCGCGCATCCCCATCTTGTGGATGGGGTTGCCGACCGAGAAGCCGGGGCAGGTGCGGTCGACCAGGAAGCTCGTGATGCGCCCGTCGACCTTGGCGTAGACGAGGAAGCAGTAGCCCTCGGGCCCGTTGGTGATGTAGGTCTTGGTGCCGTTGAGGACGTAGTGGCCCCCGTGCCGGACGGCCGTCGTGGTCATGCCCAGGACGTCGGTGCCGTAGCCGGGCTCGGTCATGCCCATGCCCGCCACCCACTGACCCGACAACACCGGCTCGAGGTACCGCCGCCGCTGATCGGCGTTGGAGCAGTGGTAGAAGTTGTTGACGAACAACATCGCGTGCGCGAGGTACGCCAGGGTGAAGCCGGGGTCGACCTTCGCGAGCTCGTGGTGCGCGATGACCGCGGCGGTGGTGTCCATCCCGGCGCCGCCCTCCTCGGCGGGCACGGTGATGCCCAACAGTCCGAGCTCGCCGAGGCGGGTGAAGAGGGGACGGTTCAGCTCCTGCTTGCGGTCCTGGGACTCGGCCTGCGGCTCGACCTCGGCCTGGGCGAAGTCGCGGACCATGGCGCGGAGCATCTCGTGTTCGGGCGTCGGATCGAAGGTGGCGGACATGACCGCGCAGCTATCCGAAGGTCGGCGCATCGTCAGGGGTATCCCCGCTCCGTGGCGGGAGTTTGACGAGCGGGGCGCCAGCGACCGTCGGTGGCCGCGGCCACCGTCGCAGGCGCAACGATCCTCGGCGAGCCGGTCCGGCGCGGCCCCGGGATAGGCGGCGGCCCATGGCCCAGAAGCTCCTCCTGGTCGACACGCCGAACCAGATCTTCCGCGCGTACTACGGCATCATGACCGACATGCGGTCGCCCGACGGCTTCCCCACGCGGGCGCTCTTCGGGTTCACGCGCATCATGCGGGTCTTGCTGCGCGAGCTCAACCCGGACTACCTCGCTTGCGTGTTCGACCACGGCGCCGACGCGCGCCTGGCGCTCTGGCCCGAGTACAAGGGCACCCGCCCCGACATGCCGGACGACCTGCGCCAGCAATGGCCGGAGTTCGAGCCGCTGTGCGACGCGTTCGGGTTCAAGGTGCTGGGGCTCCCCGGGGTGGAGGCCGACGACATCATCGGTACGCTCGCGAAACGATTCGGAGGTCCCGACCTCGAGGTGCAGATCGTCTCCAGCGACAAGGACTTCGGCCAGCTCGTCAACGACTACGTCCACGTGCTCGACATCGGCAAGAACGTGGTGATGAACCGCGCCGGCGTGATGGAGAAGTGGGGGGTGCCCCCGGAGAAGATCGTCGAGCTGCTCGCGCTCATGGGCGACACCTCCGACAACGTGCCGGGAATCCCGGGCGTGGGCCCCAAGAAGGCCGCGCAGTTCATCGAGAAGTACGGGGACGTCGAGGGAGTGCTCGCCAACTGGGAAAAGATCGGCGGGAAGACGGGCGAAGCCGTGCGCGACGCGGCCGACGCCGCGCGCCTGGCCCGGAAGCTCGTGACGATCGACACCGACGTGCCGGTGGGGGTGACGTTGGACGACCTCCGGCCGCGCGAGCCGGATGCCGGCGAGCTGCAGAAGCGGCTTTTGCGCTACAACTTCAAGACGTTGTGGAACGAGCTGAACCTGGGCGAGCGGGCCGCGGTCCAGGCCGCGGGCGCATCGCAGACCGAGGACGAGGGCCCGGCCGTGCTCGAGGACGCCTGGGGGCCGGGGCCGCTGGCCCGGCTCGCGGGTCGGCTGCGCACGGCAGGGCGGTTCGCGCTGGCGGTCGAGGGCGAGGGCGCCATCGACCGGCTCGGGGTCTGTTGGGCCGGCGGCTGGGCGTGGGCGCCGGGCGCGGCGCTCCGCGACCCGGCGATCGCGGCGCTCCTGGCCGACCCGGCGGTGGCGAAGGTCGGTTTCGAGACCAAGGCGCTCGCGCATCGGCTCGCCGCGGCGGGGGTGGAGCTCCGCGGGGTCGATGGCGACGTGGTGATCGCCGACTACCTCGTGGTGCCCGAGGTCAAGCGCGGCCTGGACCACCTGACCAAGCGGTGGCTCGACGAGCCCGCCGCGCCGGGCGCGGCGGCCGAAGCGCGCGCGGTGTGGCGCCTGGAACGGCGCATCGGCGCGAAGCTCGGCGGGGACAAGGTGTACCGCGACATCGAGCTGCCCCTGCTCGCGGTGCTCGCGCGCATGGAGGACGCCGGGATCGGGTTCGACACCGGCCACCTGGCCGAGATCTCGGTCACGCTCGCCGCGCGGGTGGAGGCGGCGCAGCACGAGGTGCACACCCTCGCGGGTGAGGTGTTCAACGTGAACAGCCCGCTCCAGCTCGCGGGGATCCTCTACGACAAGATGCAGCTCGGCGCGGCGCGGCAGAAGTCGCGGAGCACCGACCAGGAGATGCTCGAGAAGATCGACCACCCGATCGCCCAGAAGGTCCTGGCCTACCGCGAGCTCGCCAAGCTCAAGAACACCTATGTCGACGCGCTCCCCCGCTACGTCCGGGCCGACGGGCGCGTGCACACGACGTTCGTGCAGACCGTGGCCGCGACGGGCCGGCTGGCGAGCACCGACCCGAACCTCCAGAACATCCCCATCCGCACCGACGAGGGCAAGCGCATCCGCGAGTGTTTCGTCGCCAAGCCGGGGCACGTGCTCTTGTCGTGCGATTACAGCCAGATCGAGCTCCGCGTGCTGGCGCACTACTGCCAGCAGGGCCCGCTGGTCGAGAGCTTCCTCGCCGGCGAGGACATCCACCGCCGCACCGCGGGCGAGGTGTTCGGCGTGGCGCCGATGTTCGTCACCACCGAGATGCGTCGGGCGGCCAAGGCGATCAACTTCGGGATCATCTACGGCATGGGCGCGTTCCGTCTCGCCAACGAGCTCGGCATCCCCCGTGCCCAGGCCGCCGCCTACATCGAGGGGTACTTCGCGCGGTATCCGCAGGTGCGTGCGTACATGGAGGCGGCCACCGCCCGCGCGCGCGAGCTCGGCTACGCAGAGACGCTGTACGGCCGGCGCCGCACGATCCCCAACCTCGACGCGAGCAACCAGGGCGACCGCGCCCAGGCCGAGCGCATCGCGGTGAACACGCCGATCCAGGGCACGGCCGCCGACCTCATCAAGCTCGCGATGATCGCGGTCGACCGGCTCCTGGTCGGCGCGCCCACGCGCATGCTCCTCCAGGTGCACGACGAGCTGGTCTTCGAGACCCCGGCCGCCACCGTGGCGGAGGTCGCGCCGCAGCTCACCGCCGCGATGGAAGGGGTCGCCACGTTGCGGGTCCCCCTCAAGGTGGAGTGGGGCGCGGGGCCGAGCTGGGCCGCGGCGCACTGAGCCGGAGGATACAGGGCGCACGATGGACGAGCTGAGCGACGCCGAACTGATCACCCGGGTGCTGGCGGGCAAGACCGCGGCCTACCGCCCGCTGGTGGTGCGCTACCAGAACCGCTTGCACGGCATGGTGGTCGGCATGGTGCGCAACCATGAGGACGCCCGGGACATCGTGCAGATGACGTTCGTGAAGGCCTACCAGAACCTCGCGACGTTCCGCATCGACTCGAGCTTCTACACGTGGATCTACCGCATCGCGATGAACCTCGCGATCGACCACTGCCGCAAGGGCAAGCGTCGGAAGACCACCTCGTTCGAAGAGGCGGTGGCTGCGCGCGACGAAGACGGCACGATGCTCGAGCAGCACCACGAAGACAGCCCGGCGCGGGCGCTCGCGCGGAAGGAGCTCCACGAGCGCATCCACGACGCGCTGGACGAGCTCAACGAGGACATGCGCGAGGCGGTGCTCCTGCGCGAGGTCGAAGGCCTGTCGTACAAGGAGATTGCCGAGCGTATGGGCATTCCCGAGGGCACGGTGATGAGCCGGCTGTTCTACGCCCGCAAGAAGCTCCAGGGCTTGCTGAAAAGTGGCGTCGACGAGTGAATGAACGGCCCGCCGGTACGTTGATGGAGAGCATGTCCGACACTCCGCTGACCCCCTCCGAGCTCGCGCTCCTCCTCGCGGTGGACACGCCGGGGGCCGGTACGCCCGAGGTCGAGGCGCTGCGGGCGGTCGGCGTCGTGCTCCGCGACGCGACGTCCGGCGGGGTCGATGTGGCCGACGACGTGATGTTCACGCTCGCGTTGCAGGGCGCGACGTCGGGCGGGGTCGATGTGGCCGACGACGTGATGTTCACGCTCGCGTTGCAGGGCGCGACGTCCGGCGGGGTCGATGTGGCCGACGACGTGATGTTCACGCTCGCGTTGCAGGGCGCGACGTC
>SXOM01000381.1 GCA_005776735.1 Pseudomonadota bacterium | reverse complement strand
GTGGTGCCGGCCCCGACCAAGGCGCCGTGAGCGCCGGTGGGGGCGTCGCGCCGCGACCGGGCTCGAGGCGGGCCGGGTCCGGCGCGCGACGCGCGGCCGCCGGAGGTCGGTTCCACCGCGACACCACCTACCACCGACCGGCGCGCACGTGCGCGGGCGGGTCCGCCTCCCCTTCTTCGTTGCTGCCCCAACACACGACCTTCGCGGCGTCGGTGACCGCGCATCCGTGACCGTAGCCGAGTGACAGGTCGGAGTAGACCCCCGTCTGGGGGACCCCCACCACGTCGCCCCAACACGACATCGACCCGTCTTCCTCGAGCCCGCACCGGTTGGTCCAGCCGCCCGCCAGCGCCACGTAGGGGCCACCGACGGGCGTGGACTCCCGCAACCAGTTCGAACCCCAGCACATCGGCATGCCCTCGTCGGCGGACAGCGCACACACGTGGAAAGTCCCGGCGTCGACGAGCCCGAACCGCCCCGCCGGCGGCGTCGCCTGCCCTTGCGAGTTGTCTCCCCAACACGCGAGCGCGCCGTCGGCCCCCAGCGCGCACGAGAAATTTGCCCCGGCGGTGACCGCCACGAACTCGCCAGGCGGCGCGTCGGCCGCGCCCCCGGTCGCGCCGTCCCCCCCGCACACGACCTCGCGCGACGCGAGGATCGCACACACGTACCCGGACCCCGCGTCCAACGAAACGACGGACTCCGGTGCGGCCGGCCACTCGGGTTCGTGGCCCCAACACGCATAGCTCCCGTCCTCACGCAGCGCACAGGCGAAGTAATCGCCGGCGGTGATGTCGACGAAGGGACCGGGCGGCGGCGAGTCCATTCCGCTGTAGTCCGAGCCCCAGCAGTGGATCGTACCGACCGTGTCGAGCGCGCACGTGGTGTCATACCCAGCCGCCACGCGGACGACGGAGACGGGATCGAGCTCCTCCGGCTCGCCGGTGTCGGCGTGACCGGTGTCGGCTGCAGAGTCCGTGTCTGTGTCCCACACGTACGGGGTCGGCGGGTCCGCGGCACAACCGAGGAGCGCGACGGCCAAGAAACGCCTCACCGAGCACCCCCCTTGTGCTGACCCGGGTCGCCCGGGTCCTGGTCGTCGCCGGGCTCGAGGTCCGTGCGGTCGTCGCAGTCGATCGGACACGTCGCGCACACCCCCGTGAGCCAGGCCACACACTCCTCCGTCACCGGCGCCCCACGCAAGAGGTAGCAGGTGTGTGCCACACCGACCGCAGCCGGCCCGACGTACCGGCCGGACGCGTCGGCGGCTCGCCCCGACTCCGAGGTCCACATCGGAAAAGTACGATAACCTTGAACATGAAGCTCTCCTGAGCTCCCACAGGCTAGCGCGCCGTGTGTCCCGACGTCGACTCGCTCGCCCCGCACCGAAACCATGACCATGACCATGACCATGACCAATATAGTACGCCAACAATTTCCATATGTCAAGAAATTGTCAAGGCCCCCGACGCGGTGCGCGCCGGACCCGGCCGCTCGGAGCGGACGGTCGCGGCGCACCGCCCACCGTGCGTCTGGCCCGCGGCCGACCCCGCGACCGATCGTCGCACGCCACGTGCAGCGGCGACGTGGCGTCGGTACAAAAAACGATAAAATCAAAAATGGGCCTGTCGCCCACCCCGCGTGTCCCGACGCTGGAGCCCCCGATGTCCACTCCCCGCCTCGGCGAGATCCTGGTCTCCGAGCGCATCGTGCCCGCGGAGGTCGTGCAGCGGGCGCTCGACGCGCAGCGCCGCGCCCCGCGGCGGCGGCTCGGCGACTTGCTGATCGAGGCCGGCGCGCTCCAGCCGGCGTGGCTCACCGCGGCGCTCGCGCTCCAGGCCGGCGTCGAGACGGTCGACCCGCTGGCCCTCCAGGTCGATCCTGCGACCTTGTGGCGCGTCCCTCCCGACGTCGCGCAGCGCGAGGGGGTCCTGGTGGCGCGCGACGAAGACGGCGTGCTCCTGGTGGTGCAGGACCCCTCCAACGTGCGCTCCCACCGGGCCATCGCGTCGTTGCTCGGCCTCTCCACCGTCCGCATCGCGGCGGGCCTGCCGGCGCGCGTCACCGCGGCCATCGCCCGCCATTACGACCTCGGCCCGAGCCAGGCCCGCCGGCCGCCGGGGCTCACCGGCGAGGAGCGCCCGGCCCACACCAGCCCCACCTCCGCGGAGCTCGACACGCGCGTGATGCTCGCGCGGCTCGGGCGCCAGGGTCCGCGCAGCGTGCAGGACTTCGTGACGGCGCTCCTCGCGCACGCGGTGGAGACCGGCGCCGAGCGCCTCGGCTTCGACGCGGGCCGCCTGACCATCACCTACGACGGCGTGGACCGGCTGCTCTTGGAGCTCCCGGCCGCCCAGGCGTACGCGGTCGGCAACCGGCTGCGCGTCGTGGCGCGGCTCGACGTCGGCGCCACGCGCGCCGGCAACGTCGGCTCGACGATCGTGCTCGGAAGCACCTCGGTCGAGGTGGCGGCCCGGAGCACGCCGGGTGCGTCGGGCGGGCGCGTGGAGCTGGATCTGCTGCCCGACGGCGTGCCCGTGCTTGCCGAGATGAACCCCCGGGTCGCGACCGCGTGGCGCGCGGTGCTCGCGGCGCCGGGGCTGGTGGTGGTGGCCACCCCCGAGGGCACGCCGCCAGGGCCGCTCCCGGAGCTCCCGGCACGCGCCGAGCGGTGCGTGATCACCGACGCCGAGAGCCTTTCCCGCGCGATCCGCCTGGTCGAGGCCGGCCGCACGGTGATGGCGGCGGTGTCCGCGCCGGGCGTCCCCGAAGCGTTGGCACGGCTCCGCGACCTCGCCCCCTCGCGCTCGGCCCTGGCCACCGCGTTGGTGGCCGCGCTCTCCACCCGGCGCCTGCGTACGCTGTGCACCCACTGCGCCCAGCCCGCGGAGCTCGATCAGCCCGGCGCCGAGCGCCTCGGCGTGGTGCCATTCGCCGCGCCCCGGCCGGGGAGCGGATGCCCGGAGTGCGCGTACCGCCGGTATCGCGGGAGCGTGTGGTGTTTCGAGCTGGTCACGGCCAACCCCGCGCTCCGCGACGCGATCGACACCGGCGCGTCGATCACCGAGATCGGCGCACGCTGTGTCCCGACCGCCGCCCGCGCGATGCAGGTCGACGCGGTCGCGCACGCCATCGTGGGACTGACCTCGAGCGAAGAGCTGCACCGCGCCGTGCCCGCGCGCCCCACGTGGGGCACGCCCAAGGCCGAGGACCGCCACCGCGGCCTGCTCCGCGCGGTCACCGACGCGCCGTCGGAGCTCGACGACGACCCCATCACCGAGGACCTCTCCGCCGCCCGCCCGATCGTGCTGTTGATGCAACCCACCGACGCGGTCACCAACGCGCTCCGCGGCCTGCTGGGCGCCCGGGTGCGGCTGATGGCGGTGTCGAGCGCGGCCGAGGCGCTGAGCCTCTCGGCGGTGCGCGCAGCCTCGGTGGCGGTCTTCGCCAAGGGTCCCAAGGGCGCCTGGGACGCCGATCTCGTCGCCGACCTGCGACAGAAGGGCACCCGCGTGATCCTCCTCGGCGCCCCCAACGACCTGGGCGACCTCGCCACCGCGTTCCGGATCGGGGCCGACGACTACGCCGGCAGCCGGGAGGAGCTCGCGCTGCGGGTCGCACGATGGATTCCGGACGTCGCCGTCCCGGCGCCGGTGCGGGCCCGGGTGGGCTGACGGGCGGCGCGCCGCGACCGTCCCGACCTCGATCGAACCACGCGCGCGCCGCGCGCCGGACTCGCCCGCTCCCAACGGACGGTCACGTCCCAGCGGATGGGCGGGCGGAGGGCCACCGGCGCACGGTAGCCCAGCACGGCTACTCGTCCAGCTCTTCCAGCCAGCCACAGGTATTGCGCGGGTAGAGGAGGCACGGCTCGACGGTGGAGATGTCATTGATGCAAGCGCAGGCCGACCGTTGGTTCAGCGACCACACGTACTGTTCGTTCGCGCTGGCGGTACCGACGACGACTCGCCACGCCTCGAGGACCGCCACCTCCGCGCCCCGGCCGGAGTTGCCGTCGGCATCGCAGAACGGCCCCGTCTCATCCCAACACTCGACATGCTGTACACCCCCCGGGTCGACCGCTTCGCGAACCAGCTCGGCGGCGACCCCGGGGACGTAGTCCTCGACGGTCACCCAATCGAACGGGTGGCTCGCGACGGGGTAGTACAGGATGCCTTCGGGTTCAATCAGCGTCGAGCGCGCGAGCTCCGAGTAGGCGACGGCGGCGATGCGGTCGGTGACCAACGCGGGTACGCAGTTCGCCAGGTCTTCGCAACCGCTCTCCGCGGCCCAGTCGGCGAGCGCGGACCCGACCGGAGCGGGGGTTTCGGTGTAGGGCAGAAAGAGGAGGGCCGCGGCCGCCGCCGCGAGGAGGTCCGCACGTTCTTCGAACGGGGCGTCGTGCTCGGGGAGGGTATCGTAAGACGCCCAGTCCACGCCGAGCCAGTCGCCGAGCGCCCGATTGCATTCGGGGGACCATGTTCGCTGGTCGATCGTGGTGCCATCGTTCTCCAGCGAAACGGGCGTGAGCAACAACTCCCCCGCCCGCATGCCGCAGGCGTCGCGCGTCTCGACCGCGCCGGGTCGGCAGGCCAGGAGGAGGAGGAGGGGGAGCATCACGGCAGCTCGCGGGGGAGCGAGAAGTTGCCGCCATCGCATCCCGCACCCCCGCCAGCATCATCCCCCACCTGCACCTCGCGCGCAACCGCCGGACCGCCCGCCGGCCCCGGCCCGGCCCCCGGTCCGGTCGCGGGGCGGGCCCACCCGCCCAACGCTCCCCGCTGCGACATGCCCGCCTCGCGTTTGACCAGCGGTCTGGTCAAGACGATGATGAGCCCATGGAACCCGTCTCCGTCTACGACGCCAAGACCCACCTTTCCCGCCTGCTCGACGCCGTCGAGGCTGGCGAGGAGGTCGTGATCACGCGGAACGGCCATCCGGTCGCTCGCCTCGTCCGGGCCCTGCCGACTCCGAGGCGACGCTTTGGCACGATGCCCAACGTCGCCACCGTTCGAGATGACTTCGATGAGCCCCTGTCGATCGACGCTCTGGACTTCGTCTCCCGGTGAGGCTGCTCCTCGACACCCATGCCGCCCTCTGGGCGGTCTCGGAACCCGATGCCCTCTCCGCGACCGCGCGCAACGCGATCCTCGGCGCAGAGGAGATCCGACTCAGCGGCGTCAGCCCATGGGAGCTGGTGATCAAGTCCGCCTTGGGACGGCTCGTCCTCCATCGCACGGTCGAGGACATCTGCAGAGAACTCGAACGCGAGTTTGCGGCGCAATCGCTTGCTGTCACCCTCGCGCATGTGTTGGAAGTGGGTCGGCTGGCGCCGCACCACGGAGATCCGTTCGACCGCCTGCTCATCGCGCAGGCGAGGGTGGAAGGCCTGACGATCGTGACGCGGGATCACGTGTTCGCCGAGTATGGGGTCGCGCTGGTCTACGCGTGAGGTCGTGCGCGGTTTCGCATCCCTGACCGGACGCGAACGGCCGACAAATGGCGCTTCGGCTGCGCGGTGGCGGTTGGGGGCCGTTGACGATCTGCCGCTGGCCGACTATCTGGCCATCCAACATGGCCGACAATTCGGCCAAGGAACGAGCACCCATGCGCACCTTCCACCTGCCCCTCCCCGACGACCTCCACGAGGCGCTGCGCCGAGAGGCGAAGGCGGATCACCGCCCGGCGACCGAGATCGTTCGCGACGCCCTCGCCGGGTGGCTTCAGGCGAGACAGCGCGAGCGCGTGGCCAGGGAGATCCACCGATTCGCGTTGGACCACGCGGGGACGGATTTCGACATCGACCCGGAGCTCGAGCACGCGGGTGTGGAGCATCTGCTTGCTGGAGACGCAGGATGAAACGCGGCGAGTTGTACCTCGCCGCCCTACATCCCCGCTCTGGAGCAGAGATTCAGGGGGACCGCCCTGTCCTGGTGGTGTCGCACGACAGCTTCAACCGGGTACCCGGGTGGAAGTCGGTCACGGTAGTGCCGCTGACGACGTCCGCGAATCAGGCGCGCCGGGGGCCCACCGCGGTTCTGATCCCCGACGGCGCGGGGGGGCTCCGGGGGGAAGGCATCGCCGTATGCCATCAGCTCACCACGCTCGATCGAGCCAAGCTCACGCGACGACTCGGGGCGCTGCCGGTGGACGTTTTGGC
>SXOM01000380.1 GCA_005776735.1 Pseudomonadota bacterium | reverse complement strand
GGCGTCGGCCAACGGCACGGGCGCGGGGGCCGCCGGGACGGGGCTGGCCGCGGGGTCGGTGGGCGCGGGCTCGGCCGCAGGCACCACCACGCACGGATCGACCGCCGTCGGGGTGGCCGGTGTGGCGGGCGTCGTGGGCGTGGCGGGCGGATCGCCGGCGAACGCGGCGAGGACGAACGTGAGCAGCATGGAGACTCCGATGGGGGAACGCTAACGCCCGGGCGCCCCCCGGTCATCCGGCTCGATGCGCGCTCAGAAGCGCCAGTCCGCCCGGATGTCGGCAGAGGTGAGCGCCCGCTCGCGCCCCGCCAGCGGCACCCGCGCTTCGAACGACAGGCCGAAGTGTTCTCCGACCCCGCCGCGGAAGCCGACGCCGACGCCGGTGTAGTCGAGCACGTCGGTGCGGCCGAACGCACTGACGCTGTCGAGCACCAGGCCGAAGCGGGGGAACGCACGCCACTCGGCGCCGACATCGAGATTGACCCCGAAGCGCGGGAAGAGCGGCCCGCCGCCCACCGCGAGCCCGAAGTTGGGCATGAGCGCCCCGTGGACCACGAGCTTGTCGCCGAACGACCACGCCCCGTGCACGCCCACGTCGAGCCCGAGCGGCGCCCCGTGGCGGTCGAGCGTGACCGCGGTGGGGAGCACGGCCTTCCCCTGCAACGCCAGCCCCCACCGATCGCCCTGCGCAAACCGCCAGCTCGCGCCGAGCCCGGTGTAGCCGGGGCCCATTCCCGACGCGGAGATCGCGGCGATGAGCATGTCGTAGCGGAAGCCCTCGACGGTCGCGTAGAGCTCGGTGCGATCGGACAGCGCGAGGCTTCCGGACAAGGTCGCGGTCGCGACGATGCGGCCGTAGAGGTTCTCCGGCTCGATGATCGCGTAGGCCGTGGGCGCGAGGCCGACCGAAGTGCGGGGGCACATCCGGTGGGCGGCGCCGAGGTCGCCGTCGACGAGGCCGGCCTCGACCGGTCCTTGCGCCACGCCGTCGTTCCAGGTGTCACACCACATCAGTTCACCCCCGGGCCGGTGAAGGTGCCGTCGCCGTCGCGGTCGAGCAGGAAGGGGTTGGTGAACGCGATGGGGTACCCGTGGGGGGTGACGGCCTGGAAGATCCACTCCGGCGTGTCGCGTTCGGGCTCCGGCGGCTCGGCCAGCGGGCCCACCGTGTCGAGGCAGTCGACGCCGGGGTCCTCGGTCAGGTCGGCGACGTCGCGCCAGTCGATCGTGCCGTCCTCGTTGTTGTCGCCGGTGTCCGGCAGACCGTTGCAGTCGAGGTCGGCCTGGTCGACCAGCGGCAGGCCCGCTTCGACCACGATCCACGCGTCGCCGGAGGCCGGGAGCAGCTCCGACAGCGGAATCTCGACGCTCGCGGTGGTGGGCGTGCTGCCGAAGGGGTCGGCGGCTTCGGGCAAGGGCGCGCCGTACACCACCGCCCCGTTGACGATCACGCGCAGCTCGCCGAGCGGCACCCACGGGGCCGCGCTCACCCCGACGCTGAGCACCGCGTCGTCCGCGGGGGTCGTGAGCTCCAACCCCGGGCGCGCCGTGCCGATCGCGGCGAGCACGACGGGGCCGGTGGTGCCGAGCACATGGCCCTGGCGGACGTCCTCGTTGAACACGGCGGCGTCGAAGTCGTCGCGGGTGGTCTCGGTGAACACCACGTTGCGCGGCGTGCCGAGCACGTTCTCCACGAGGCTGTGGCTGTCGGAGTTGGCGGTGCCGCCGCGCACGATGCCCTGGTTGAGCAGGTAGAACCAGAACGACCGGTACTGGATGACGTTCTCGTTCTTGGTGCCGTTGAGCACCTCCTGCACGTCGTACGCGTCGTTGCCGTAGCGCGCACCCTCGGGCTTGTGGAAGAACAAGCTCTGCCCGCTGCCGTCGTACTCCTCGAGCAGCGGCTCGGTCTGGTCGAAGCCGGCGGCGGTGGCCCACGAGTAGTCGCGACCGAACGCGGCGCCGCCGTAGGGGTGGTTGAGCTGCGACACGCCCACGTCGCGTTGCCACCCGGCGTCTTCTTCGCGGGTGAACAACAGGCCGGGCTCGGCCTTCTCGTCGTAGGCGGCCCCGCGGTAGGGGCCCTCGGGATCGTACGGCATCGGCCAGAACATCCAGTGCCCGACCACCTGGGGGAAGCCGTAGTCGGCGCGGTACCGGAACAGCACGTGGCCGGTGGCCTCGGTCCCGGTGATGAGCAACAGGCGGTCGGCGACGCCCAGGGCGTCGATGGCCTCGGCGTAGTCGTTGATCACGTCGTGCTCGGTGGACACGATGACGTCGAGCCCCGAGGCGACGAAGGCCTGCACCCGGTCGAGGTCGGGGATGTTCGCGTCGAAGCTCTTGCCGCCGTGCACGTGGAAGTCGCCGGTGAGGCTGCCCTCGGGCTGCAGGTCGAGCGAGGTGACCTCGAGCAGCACACTCTGGCCGGTGACCGCCTCGACCTTGACGCCGAGCTCGGCGCCGAGCGTGGAGAACATGCCGCGCGAGGTGTAGAAGTCGTAGTTGCCCGGCGGGAGCGCCACGGTGGTGGCCCCGTTGACCAGCACCCGGTTGCACGCCGGCGAGCCGCCGTGCGTGAGCCCGAGCATGGGCGCGCACTCCTCGAAGAAGCCGTAGGCGGTGCCCGCCGTCGCCGCCTCGGTGGCGTCGTCGGCCGGGACCACGAAGACCAGCATGTGGTCCTCGGCCCCGTCGACGAGGACGTTGATGGAGACCTCGCCCACCGCGTCGAGGCTGACCACGCCCACGTCGACGTCGTCGCCCGCGGCGGTGAACGAGACCGACGACACGGCGCGGCCGAACGCCTCGGCGGTGAGGGTGTAGTCGCGGTCGGCCGGGACCCGCGCCGACCACGTGCCGTCGGCCGCGGGCAGGACGTGGGTGACCGGGACCTCGTCGGCGTCGACGATGAGCAGGCTCGCGCGCATGGTCTCGCCGAGGGTGCCGCCCGGCGCGGTGATCGTGCCCGACACCGTGACGTAGGGCTCGCCCCAGAGCTGCTCGCGCAGGCCGTACGCGACGTCGGCCGCGCCCGAGACGCCGCCGCCGTCGGCGAGGAAGATGAAGCGCTCGTACACCTCCCAGTCGCGGGCGGGGAAGACCCGCGGTGCTTTGCCCATCGCCGACACGTTGTCGGACTGGAAGCCGCTGAGCTGCTCGTCGTCGCAGGACACGATGCCGTAGCTGGCGGCGGGCGGCGCGTGCATCGCCCCGACCATGAACGGCACGTCGAAGAACGCTGCGCCGATCGTCGTGAGGCCGAAGCTCGGGTGGACAAAGCCCGACCCCGCGCGCGGGGTGAACGGCACCTGCTCGCGGCCGCCCCAGTAGAACGCGTCGGTGAGGTACATCGACAACGCGTCGGGCGTGCCGTTGGCGACCTCGGTGCGCACGCGGATTCCCGGCTCGCACGGCCGCACTTCGTAGCGGGTGGCCACCGGCACGTCGGGGTACCCGTCGAGCGTGCCGAGGAGCTGCACCGCCTTGACGTCGCCTTCGTCCACCAGCTCGAGCGAGGTGTAGTGGAACGCCTCCTCCGGCAACAGGCCCACCGCCGGGAAGACCGCGCGCATCGAGTCGTTGTCCTTCCCACGCACGCTGAAGTCGATGAGCGAACCACCCGTGGCGGCGATGTAGTGGGGGTGGTCGAGCGCGTCGATCACCGCGACGAACTGGTCGTTGCCGATCACCACGTCGCCGGTGGCGGCCAGCGCGTCCATCCCGGTGGGAAACGTGTCGCCCGACGCGAGCACGCGGAGCTCGGTGCTCCCGGCGTCGCAGGTGAACTCGAGCTCCTCGCAAGGCGAGGGCATGACGCATTCGGGGTCTCCCCCGAGGCAGGCCGGCGTGTCGCAGCCGAGGAGGAGAAGGAGGTGCACACGGCGATCTATCGTGGCGTGACCAAGTGTGACGGGAGCGAGGAAACATCGACCCCGTCGACGCGTTCCACCCTCGGGCCCGGCGCGCACCGCCCGGGTGTGTTAGCCCGCCGCCCCGGAGCACTCGTTCATGATCGCCTCCCTCGTCCTTACGCTCTCGGCCGCCCACGCGGCATCGTGCGACAAGCAGATCGCGTCGGTCAAGGGCGCCGACTCCGCCTCGGTCGCCGCGGCGTACGACTCGCTCGCCTCGTGCGACAAGGTCACCGCCGAAGCGAGCTTCAACGACGCGCTCGGCAAGGCCACCGACACCGACTCGCTCACCGCGCTCGCCCACGTGGCGATCGACAAGGAGCTGTGGAAGCCCATGTGGGGCGCCCTCGGCAAGATCAGCAGCTACGACGCCCGCGACGAGGTGGCCCGCTCCGTCGGCGGCGCCTGCGCCGACAAGCCCAAGGTGGTCGCGTTCCTCCAGGGCGCCTACTTCGGCCTGCGCGACATCGAGTTCCAGCAGTGGGACGACGCGTTCATCGCCTGCGAAGACGCCGGCCTGACCGAGTGGATGGAGAAGCAGGTCAAGTCCCCGCCGAAGAAGAAGTTCGACGAGAAGTTCGTCAACCTGATGGCGATCTACATCAAGAAGAAGCACGAGGACGCCCTGCCGAGCCTCACCCTGGGCGCCATCGCCGCGGCCGAAGCCGGCCCCTACGACGCGATGTTGTTCAAGATGGGCGAAGCCGTGCAGCCCGACATGGGCGCCGAGATGACGCCCGAAGCGCAGGCCAAGCTCGAAACCGCGCTGGTCGAGGTCGCGAGCCAGGTCGGCAAGGACAAGGCCAAGGCCGTGGCCAGCCAGCTCGCCAACAACGGCAGCGACGCGGCGGCGGCCAAGCTCCTCCCGGTGCTCTACGGCAGCGTCGCGAGCGGCGGCGTCTACACCTACGGGGCCGCCAGCATCGAAGCGGGCGACTGTTCGGGCAAGAAGCAGGTGTTCCTGCACTACACCTCGGTGTCCGAGCCCGGCAAGCGTTGGTCCATCCTCAAGGACCTCGAAGAGCCGCTGCGCGCCGCCAAGCCCAAGCTCAAGGGCTGCACGGTCGAGTCGCCGTGGCCGGTCGTCCACTCGCCCGAGCCCGTCAAGGGCAACTCGGGCGTCGAAGGCTGGATCAAGGAGCTCGAGACCGCCTGGGCCGACAAGGGCTACGAGGTCAAGACCGCGAAGGAAAAGGCGATCACCCTGCAATAGCGGGGTGGTGGGGCGGCCGCGCGACCGTCCCGGAGCGCGCCGGGGCCGCCCGGCCGCCCGCGCCGCTCAGGCGTTCGTCCACGCGTCGAGCGTGTGCTGCAGATCGTAGATCGCCGCGCGCGCCCGCCCGCGGGCAGACAGCGTCGTGCGCAGCTCCCGTTCGCCGAGCACCCGCTCCAGCGCCGCGCGCAGCGCGACCGCATCGCCCGGCGGTACGCGCAGCCCGGCCTCGCCGACCAGCTCGCCGAGCCCGTCGACGTCCGACACGACCACCGGGACCCCCGCCGCCATCCCTTCCAGGGCCACCAGGCCGAAGCCCTCCCACCGCGACGGCACCACCAGGGCGTCGGCGTCCGCGAGCAGCTCGGGGACGTCGTCTCGCTCCCCGAGCCAGGTCACCTGCGGGTGGGCCGGGGCGTACGGACCATCCCCCACCACCCGAAGGGGCACGTCGGGCGGGAGCGCCGCGAGCAGCACGTCGAACCCCTTCTGCGGGACCCGCCGGCCGATCGCGAGGAGGCCCCCGCCGCCCCGCCAGGGCTCCGCAAACCGCGCGCGGTCGACCCCGTTGGGCACCACCCGGACGTCCCGGGCGAAGCTGTGCCGCGCCGCGGCCTCGGACACCGCGAGCGTCGCCGCCGGCCACCGCGCGCTCATCCGCCGCGCCACGCGCACGTGTGCGGCCTCGTCGCGGTCGACGTTGTGCTCGTGCGCCACCTGCCGCCGACCCGCGATGCGCGCCGCGAGCCCGCCCCAGAGGTCGCCCGCGAACAGGTGGGTGTGCACGACGTCCGCGGCCCGCGCCGCGCGCAGCGCGACCGCATCGCCCGGCGG
>SXOM01000379.1 GCA_005776735.1 Pseudomonadota bacterium | reverse complement strand
CGCGCACAGAGAGCAGGCCACGCGGATCGCTCGGGCCCAGGCGCCGGGGGCGCTGCCCGAGGTGCAGCGCGCGCTCGGCGACGCGATGTTGGCGCTGGGCCGGGCCGACCTCGCGCTCGAAGCCTTCAAGAACGTCGGCGACGCCGCGCTCAACGTCGAGGTCGCGGCCGCGCTGGTCGGCGCCGGGTTCGCGCGCGAAGCCTTGCAGGCGGTCGGGGACCAGCCGGGAGCGCTCGCGGCGGCCGTCCGCGCCCGGGCGCTCTCCGAGCTCGACGATCCGGGCGCCGCCCAGGCCCACCTCCTCGCCCTCGCCTGCGCCGGCACCACCGAGGACCGCGCGCGGGCGCTCCGGTTCTACGGGGCCGACCTGCTCCGCCACGACCGCGTCCCCGAGGCCATCGAGGTGCTCGGCGAGGCCACGCGCGTCTCCCAGCAGGCGGGCGATCCTGCCGGCCGCGCCGACGCCCTCGACCTGTTGGGCGGTGCGCTCGCCCTCGTCGGCGAGGTCGATCGTGCGCTCACCACCCACCGCACCGCCCTCGCGATCCGGGACGTGCTCGGGCGCCCGGAGGGGACCGCCGCCACGCTGCGTCGCCTGGGCCGCGTCGAAGCGCGCACCCGGCACGCCGGCCAGGCGCTCGGCCACCTCGTCGCCGCGCGTTCGTTGTTGCGCGACGCGGGCCTGGACTCGCGCATCGGCCGGGTCGAGGTCGACCTCGCCGAGGTCCGGTGGCGCCGTGGCGAGCTCGCGCACGCCCGCCGCCCCCTCGACGCGGCCGGCGACCTCGCGGGCCGGGCGCGCGCCCGCCATGCGCTGCTCGAAGCGCTCGTGGCCGAAGACGACACCCGCCCGGTCGCCACCGCACGGGCCATCGAGCTGTGCCGGGTCGCCCGGTGGCGCAGCGGTTCGCTCGTCGCCAACGCCTGGCAGGCCCACCAGGAGGGCGACACCGTGCTCGTCGTCGCCGCCCACGCCGACCTCGTCGCGCTCCGGCACGCCGAGTTCAGCGGCATCGTGGCCGCCTGGGGCGTTAGCCACCCCGGGTGGAACCCGACCTCTTCGTCGACGCCCGGCTGACCATCCCCGGCGAGGAGCTGCGGGTCAGCACCAGCCGCGCCGGCGGCCCCGGCGGCCAGTCGGTCAACACCACCGACAGCCGGGTCACGCTCCGGTGGAACGTCCGCACCTCCGCCGCGCTCGACCTCGACGCCCGCTCGTGGTTGCTCAACCGCCTCGGGCCCAAGCTCACGCTCGAGGGCGAGGTCCTGGTGTCGGTGGGCGACGAACGCAGCCAACTCCAGAATCGTGAGCGCGCCCGCGAGCGCCTCGCGGCGTTGGTGCGCGCCGCCCGCTTCGTGCCCAAGACCCGGCGCCCCACCCGCCCCACCCGCGGGAGCAAAGAACGTCGGATCACCGAGAAGAAGGTGCGGGGTGCCCGGCTGAAGGACCGTCGCGGCGACGACTGACCCGAGCGCCCGGTGGGCGCCACGCCGCGACCGGTCCGCGGGGCCGGGCGGGGTCCGGCGCGCGGCGCGCGGCCGTGCGGGGGTTCCGTCTGAAGGGGCGCGTACGCAGGGCCGCTCTTGCCCGGCCCATCGGTCCGAACCCGTGGCGGATCACTCCTCTTCGCCGTCGCCCCAGCTCCCGAGCGGCACGAGCCCCTCGCTCACCGTGTCCTCGGTGGTCTTCTCGCACACCAGCCACACGTCGCCGGAGATGCCGCCCCCTTCGGAGAAGTACAGGTCCACCTGGACCCGCGAGGTGTCGCACTCGGCCACCTGCGCGGCCGGCTCGGTGTAGCTGCCGACGAACGCGCCCACCTCGAGCGGGATCGACACCTGCGCCGCCGCGACCTGCTCCACCGGGAGCACGACGTCCCAATGCTCCGCGAACGCGCCGTCGGCGGTCGCGAAGTCGATGCCGACGTCCAGCTCCAGGTAGTCGTCGCAGACCGCGGCGATCGCCGGCGTCTCGGCGCCGGACCCGTCGTCCGCGGCCTCCTCCTGGTCCACGAAGTTGGCGGTGCCCGCCGAGGTCACGGTCACCGTCAGCTCGCTGCCGACGCTCTCCCCGTCGAGCACCAACGTGGCGGTGTGGGCCGCCTCGAGCCACAGCAGCACCTCGGCGGCGGAGAAGCCGAGGGCGCTGGTCTCGTCGAGGGCCAGGTCGGTCCGGGTGGCGTCGCAGGCCGCGTAGGCCCCCTCGACATCGGTGTCACAAGCGGCGAAGAGCAGGAGGGCGAACATCAGGGCTCCGGGGTGTGCCATGGAGGCAAGCAAGCCGCGTGCCGTGAGCGACACTGCCGGCTCCCGCCGCGGACTCAGCCGTCGAGCCCGCCCTCCGCGACCTGGAACTGCACCACGACCGCCTTGGCGCCCTCCGCCGCCGCCTCGACGCGGATGTTGCCGCCGTGCCGGTTGGTGAGGTCGACCGCGAGGCCGAGCCCACGGCCGATGAACCGACTGCGGATCATCGCGTTGGTGAGCGCCCCCGGGGCGTCGTCGACGACCGCGATCTCGGCCAGCGGGTGGCCGGTGACCTCGTCTTCGCTCTCCGCGAGCGCCACCGCCAAGGAACGAGCGCCGGCCGAGAGCGCGTTGCGGAGCAGGTTGGCGAGGATGTCTTCGAGGTCGGGGCGAAACAGGCGCAGCGTGAGCGGGCCGCCGGTCACCCACAGCTCCGGGAGCGGGGTCCCGAGGAACCCCGGCTCGGCGGCGACACGTTCGTAGACCTCCCGCACCAGGGCCTCGTCGACGCGCAGCACGCAGATCTCACGCACCATGCGGCCGAGCGCTTCGTAGGCGTCGACGTTGACCACCTGCGACCACGCACGCACCTCGGCGGGGTCGGGGCGGCGCGCCCGGCGCAGGCGGCCGAAGGTGCGCAAGAGCGGGCCGAGCGTGGGGTCGCGCTCGGGCACCAGTCGTACGCCCGCCCCGCGCCCGAGCGCCACCAGCGCGCCGATGTAGGCGCCCAGCTTGTCGCCGAGCTCCGGCAGGCGCGCGGACAGCGCCTCCCACGGCCGCGGGTCGCCCGCCTCCAGCGCCGCGGCCACCTCCGGGAGCACCGTGGTGTTGTGCTTGAGCACCTCGTGGCGGATGCCGGCCAGGAGCCGGGCCGCCTCGTGCCAGCTCGCCGGCGCCGCCGCGAGCAGCTCCGCCAGGGTGCACCCCGAACGTCGCCGCCACGCCCACCCCAGCGGCACGCCGACGCCGCGCGCCACGACCGCGACCCCGAGCCCGAACAGCCCCCGCCGCCGCCCCTCGACCTGCTCCCCCAGGCGCAAGGCCGCGCCGCGGTACTCCGACATCGGGGACGCCATCGCGGCGTAGGCGCGCAGCTCGGCCTCGGTCGTGGTCCAGTCCCCCGCCTCGTGCGCCGCGCGGGCGAGCAGGAAGTGGGCGTCGGCGTCCCCGAGGCGGGCGGCCTCCTCCAGGCACCGGCGCCGCTCGTCGGGATCCAGGGCGACCTGGGCCAGGTTGCGCCACAGGTCGGGCTGCGCCGGCGCCGCGACCAACGAACGCCGCCACCACCCCGCGGCGCCCGCGAGGTCGCCCGCGTCGTGGGCAAAACTCGCCCGGTCCGCGAGCAGCCGCGGGCTCTCCGGCTCCGCCGCGAGGGCCGCTTCGAGCTCGACCAGCGCCTCCTCCTTGCGGCCGCGCTGACGGAGCTCCAGCGAGATCTTCCAGTGCCGCGCGGCCTCCTCCGACCCCGGCGCCGCGACGCGGAGCGCGGCCGCGGGGAGCTCCGGCGCCACGCGCGTGAGCGCGCCGAGGCGGGCCGAGGCTTCGGGCGCCCACTCGACGTTCCCCGAGGCGACGACCGCCCGGTACGACGCCTCCGCTTCGTCGTAGCGGCCCGTGGCCCGCTGCAGCTCGGCCAGCCGGAACCGGAGCGCCGGGTCGCCACTGCGCAGGCGACACGCCGCCTCGAGCTCCACCAGGGCCTGCGCGTCCCGCCGGCCCCCGTACCCGTCGGCCAACAGCCGCCCCAAGCGCGCGCGGGCGCGGGCGTCGTCGGGCGCCAGGCGCCGGGAGATGTTCGCTTCGATCTCGGCGTCCGCCCAGGCGCCGCCGGCCAAAAGCGCGTCGGCGTACAGGCCGTGCGCGTGCGACGACCGGGGGGCGCGGGCCACGAGCTCCACCCCGAGCGCCCGAGCGCCGGTGACGTCGCCGG
>SXOM01000378.1 GCA_005776735.1 Pseudomonadota bacterium | reverse complement strand
GGGCGCGGCGGGGTCGAGCGCCGCGGGCGCGGCGGGGTCGACCGCCGCGGGCGCCGGAGCGCCGGCCGCGTCGATCTTCGACACGAACTTGGGACCGTCCTTGGTCACCTGCACGACCACCGCCGGCTTGGAGGCGTTGCGGTCCTTGTCGATGGTGATCATGCCGGTGACGCCCGGGTAGTCCTTGACGACCGCGAGCCGGTCGCGAAGCGCCGCACGCGCCGCCTTGCGCGACTCTTCCGTGGCGGGCACCGTGCTGCGATCCGCGAAGGCCTCGGCCATCTTCGGGTCCTTTGCGACGTCCTCCATGCTCATGTAGAGGATCTTCGCGGCGTCGTAGCCCAGGGCGGCGAGGCCGTCGGGCTTCTTCTGGTACTTCGCCTCGTACTTGGCGATGAACTCCTGCACCGCGGGCGCCGGGTCGTCGACGGAGTAGTGGTTGGTGTAGTAGGCGCCGACGATCGCGTCCTTGCCGTTTTGCACCAGCGTTTCGCTGTCCCAGCCGTCGCCACCCAAGAAGACGCCCTGGTAGCCGAGCTCGCGCGCCTGCACCGCGATGCGGGCGACCTCGGTGTAGTAGCCGGTGAGGATCATCGCGTCGGGCTCGGCGGCGATGAGCTTGCTCAACAGCGCCTTGAACTCGAAGTCGCCTTCGCTGTAGGCCTCGTCCCCGACGATCTGGCCGCCCATGGCGGTGAAGTGCTTGGTGAACACGTCGGCGAGGCCCACCGAGTAGTCGTTCTTCACGTCGCGCAGGATGGCGGCTTTGCGCACCCCCTTGTCGTTGAACGCGAACTTGGCGATCGCTTCGCCCTGGAAGGGGTCGATGAAGCAGACACGGAAGATGTAGTCGCCCACCTGCGTGACCTTCTCGTTGGTCGACGACGGCGAGATCATCGGCACGCTGGCGCGCTGCAAAAGCGGCGCCGCCGCCAGGCTGCGCGAGCTCGAGACTTCACCGAGCACCGCGACGGGGTGGTCGCTGGAGAGCAGCTTGTTGACCGCGGTGGCGGCCTCCTCCGGCTTGGACTGGTCGTCCTCGACCACCACGCGGATCTTCACGCCGCCGATGCCGCCCTTGGCGTTCTGCTCCTCGGTCGCGAGGTCGATGCCCTCCTTCGTGGAGATCCCGAACGTCGCCGCGGTGCCGGAGAGCGACCCGTACTCGCCGATGACGATCTCCTTCGGGGCGTCGGCACCGCCGCCGCCACAGGCGATCAAGAAGGCGAGGGCACACAGGCGTACGAGACTCACGGGGGGGCTCCGGGAAGGCGGCGATTGTAGCGACCGAGCGGGTTTCGTCAAGCGCCCGCGGGCCGACGGGCCGGGGAGGAAGGGTCGGGGCGGCGCCGGCACCCGAGGCGGGACGCCGGCGCCGCCCCGCGCACATCAGAACGGGAGCTCGGGGGTCGGGCCGCTCTCTTCGACGAGGACCGCGGTCGGCACGCCCTCGCCGGCCTCCTCCACCGGCGCCGCGTCGGCCTCGATGGGCTCCGCGTACGCGGCGCCGCGCCCGGCGTCGAGGCGGCGCTTCTGGCTCACCCACAGCACCCGCTCGACGTAGAAGTTCACCTCGTAGTGGGTCTGGTTGTCCTTGTCGGTCCACCGGTTGGGGCGCACCACGCACTCCACCGCGATCACGTCGCCCTTGTGGGCGTTGCGCTGGATCGACTCCGCCGTCTTGCCGAACGCGGTGACCCGGTGCCAGTCCGGGGTGTCGATCCAGTTCTCGCCGTCCTTGCGGACGTGCGGCGTGGCGAGGTTGAGCCGCGCGACCGTGTGCCCTCCCGGGGTGGCGCGCATCTCAGGGTCACGGCCCAGGTGGCCGATGAAGTAGCACTTGTTCAAGCCGAGCATTTGTTCTCCTTGGCCGCCCGACGGGGCGATCCGGCCCGACGCTTGGCAACGCCCGTGCCAACGGACCAACGCCGACTCTCGCGGCGCAACCGACCGACGTCCGTCGGATGTCCGCCGACCGCCGTCGGACCGGGGGCGTCAAGCCCTGCCGCGCGCTACCTTCCGACCCCATGCGCGGGCTCATCGTCATCGAGGGACTGATCGGGGTCGGGAAGACCACGCTGTGTCGCATCCTCGAGCGGGAGTGGGGCGCCCGACTCGTGCTCGAACCGGCCGAGGACAACCCGTTCCTCGCCGAGTTCTACGCCGACCCGCAGCGGTTCGCCTTTCCGGCGCAGATGTTCTACCTGGCCAACCGCTACGCCCAGCAGCTCCAGGCCCGGCAGACGTCGTTGTTCCACCCGCTCACGGTGTGCGACTACCTCATGGCGAAGGACGGCATCTTCGCCGAGATGACGCTCGGCGGCCACGAGCTGACCCTCTACCGCCGCTTCGCCAACCTCCTCGACGAAGAGCCGCTCCGGCCCGACTTCGTGGTGTTCCTCGACTCCGAGACCGAGGTGATCCGCGAGCGCATCTCGCGCCGCGGCATCTCGTCGGAGCAGGTGATCCCGGCGGCCTACCTCGACGATCTACGCAGCCGCTACTACCGATTGTGGGACCGCTGGGACAAGAGCCCGGTCTACGTGATCCGCACCGACGACGTCGACTACGTCAGCGATCTCGACGCGCGAGCGCGGGTCCTGCAGATGCTCGCCGGCTGGCTCGAGGGCAAACCGGCGCCCGGCGCGCCCGCGCCCTACCGGGGCGGCGCCCAGACGGCGTTGTTCGGCAAGTAGACGCGGCGGGCGCCCAGGCCTTGGGCGTTGTCGGTCCACACCAGGCGTCGCACGCAGAACCGGTACCACGCGGCGCGGGCGAACACCGCTGCGAGCGCGTTGTCGTCGGCCTCGGCGGGGTACCGTGCGCGGTAGAGCGCCGCCGCCGCCGCGCGCGCGTCGCCGTCGATCACGACCACCTCGCCCGCGACCTGCACCCCGCGGAGCGCGCTCCACCCGACCGCCGGGCCGGGGATCGCCCCGGCGACCGGGCCAAAAAACGCCCCCGCGTGCCGGGAGCGGGGCGACGAAACGAAAACCAGCCCGTCGGCGTCGGCCACGTAGTACACCGGCGCCGCCCACGGCCCCTCGACGTCGGCGGTGGCGAGCGTGAGCACCGACTGTTCGCGCAAGAACTCCTGCACCACGTCGGGGAGCCCGAGCTCGACCAGCACACTCACGGGGCCCTGCTATCGCCCGGCCGGGGCCCTGGCAGCGGGATAGCGCCGCCCCGTGCTCGCTTACCTCCACCCCCTCCTCGGCGCCGTCGCCGCGCTGTTGGCCGTCTACGTCGGGATGCAGGGCCTGTACGGTCGCATGCGCCGCGCCGACGCGCCCGAGCGCCGGGGCGCACACCGGCGCCTGGCGCCGATCGCCGGCCTCCTGGTGTGGGGCGCCGCCGTGGGCGGGGTGCTCAGCGTCGCGTGGATGCGCGACGACCTGGACGTGGCGGGCTCGGCCCACTTCTGGGCCGGCTCGGCGGTCGCCGCCGCGATGGCGGTGGGGGCGCTCTCCAGCTCGTTGCGCCCGGGGTCGCGCACCCAGCCTTGGCACGGCGGGCTCGGCGCGGTCACGATGCTCGCCGCCGTCCTCACGCTGATGATGGGCCTCGGCCTGTTGCCCTGACGGGCGGCGCACCGCGACCGTCCCCTCGTCGGGCGGGGGCGGGTGTGCGCCGCGCCGCGGGGGCGATGTAGACTCCCGGGCCGTGCTCCTGTCCTGGCTCTTCGCGTGCGCTCCCGACGCACCGCCCCGCGCTCCCGACGTCGTCCTGGTCACCTGGGACACGGTCCGCGCCGATCGCGTCGGCCCGCACACCCCCACGTTCCTCCGGTTGGCCGCGGAGGGTGCGCACTTCACGACCGCACGCTCGGTCGCCACGACCACTCTGCCCGCGCACGCGAGCCTGGTCACGGGGCTCTACCCGGCGCACCACGGCGCGCGCGTCAACGGCCTCTTCACGCTCGACCCCGGCGCGCCGACGCTCGCGGCGACCCTGGGGCGCAACGGCTGGTCCACCGGCGCGTTCGTGTCGGCGGCGGTGCTGAAGCGTGGCACGGGCCTGGAGCGCGGGTTCGCCACCTACGACGACCGCGCCGAGCGGGCCCAGGACGGCCGGTACATGGCCGAGCGCAGCGGGGCGGCCACCGTCGACGCGGCCCTGGCGTGGGCGCGGACCGTCCCCCCCGAGACCCCGGCCCTGCTGTGGGTGCACCTCTTCGACGCACACCGGCCGTGGATCGCGAGCGGGGCCTGCGCCGCCGGCCACGTCGATGCCTACGAGGCCGAGATCGCCTGCGTCGACGCCGAGACGGGCCGGCTCCTGGACGGCCTCCGGACGCTCGGCCGCTTGGACCGGGCCGTCGTCGCGGTGACCGCCGATCACGGTGAGTCGCTCGGGGAGCACGGGGAGTGGACGCACGGCTACTTCGCCTACGACGCGACCGCGCGTGTGCCGCTGGTGGTGTGGCGCAGCCCGGGCCTGGCCGCCGGGGGGCCGCGCATCGTCGACACGCCGATCTCCACGGTCGACGTACCGGCCACGCTGGCGGACTATGCCGGCGTGGCCCTCGCCGGCGACGGACGCAGCCTCCGGCCCGCCATCGAGGGCGCGGCCCCACTCGAAGCGCGCCCGATCCACATCGAGACGCTGGAGCCGGCGTGGCGCTACGGGACCACCCCGGTGCACGCGACGGTGGTCGACGGCCAGGCGTGGATCGACGTCCCGCTGCCGGAGCGGTACGACCTCGGGGCCGACCCGGACCAGGTGCAGAACCTGTGGTCCGAGGGCGACCGCGCGCGCGGCGCCGCGCTCGCCGGGGCGCGGCCCGAGCCGACGCACGAAGCGGCGCCCGTCGCGGCCGACG
>SXOM01000377.1 GCA_005776735.1 Pseudomonadota bacterium | reverse complement strand
CGGCCGCGCCGCACGCAACGTCGAAGGCCGCGTGGTCCTCTACGCCGACAAGGTCACCCCCTCGATGCACGAGGCGATGGGCGAGACCGAGCGTCGGCGCGCGAAGCAGATGGCGTACAACGCCGAGCACGGCATCACCCCGCGCACCATCGTGAAGAGCTTCGAGAGCCCGCTCGCGGCCATCCTCGACGCCGACTACGTCAAGGTCCCCAAGGACAAGGACGAAGCGAAGGAGCTGCCCGAGCTCACGGTCGAGGCGTTGCCGCTGGCGATCCAGCGCCTGCGGGGCGAGATGAAGGCCGCGGCCGCGCGGCTCGACTTCGAGCGGGCGGCCGAGCTCCGCGACCGGGTGCGGGGCCTCGAAGAGCTGCTGGTGCAGCCCGGGTAGTGCGCCGCGCGCCGGCTTCGGCCGCCGTCGGGCCCGGTCGCGGCGCGGCGTCCGACCGGCGCGGTTGGGTGGGGGTCGCCCTACCCGGGCCCCGGCGTCAGGCGCTCGCTGCCCCAGCGGCTCGGCGTTTCGCACGCACCCGGCTCGCCCTTGCCGTCGAGCACGTACACCACGCGGTCGCCGTCGACCCACGCGCCCTCCGCGCCGGCGGGGAGCGTGGCGGCCAGGCGGACGGGCGCCGCGTCGGGCGCGGCGAGCGACCACAACGCGAACGGGCGGCCGCTGTCGGCGACGGGGCCGCTGACCACCAGGAGCGCTTCGCCCCACGGAGTGAGCTCCCGGATGCCGTCGCCCGCGAGGTCGATGGGCACGATCTGCTCGATGCGGCCGTAGTCTGCGCCGGTGGAGACGCGGACCAGCGTGGTGACCCCGCCGCGGACCGGGCCGCGAAGCCCCAACCAGACCTGCCCGCGCCAGGCCACGGCGCCCTCGATGTCCAGCGCCGCGCCGAACGGGGCCGCGTCGAGCTCGACAGGGCGGGGGCCGAGGCCGAGGATCCGGTGGCGATCGGGGCGCGGTTTGCCCTTCCGGTTGAGCGAGTGGCTGCCCACCACGACCAGCCGGCCGTCCAAGAGCGCCAGCGCTTCGACGTCCTCGACCGGCGGTTTCAGCGGCTCGTCGGGGAGCGGCTGCCACGCGGCGTCGTAGACGAAGAGGAGCGCTTCGGCTTCGTTGTCCCCGACGATCCAGCGATCGCCCACGCGGACCAGTGCCGACGCTTCGCAGGAGCCGGCGAGCTCACCCGAGGTCGCGAGCACCGGTGCCGCCGGGGCAGGCAAGGCCGGAACGACGGGGGTGGCGGTGACCGGGGCGGCTGCAGGCGGGGCAGGGGGCTCCGCCGCGCACGCGACCGCGACGCTCAGAACGAGCCGGACCATCCCACCATGCCGCCACCGGGCGCGGGCACGAACACCGGCGCGCCCTCGGCGTCGACCACCAGGAGCACCAGCCCCGTCGCCGCGAGCACACCGCCGCCGACGAAGGTGCCGATCATCAGGTTGCCGCGCGGCGCGAACTGCTCGGTGTAGTAGGTGTCCGCGAGGCCCTGCAGGCGCTTCTGGTCGGTCTCCGACTCGGCCGCGTCCGCCGCCTCGGCCATGCCCTGCCAGTTGGTGTAGGTCTCGTTGGCGAGCGTCCAGGTGTAGTACCCGCCGCCGCCGGTCACCACGGCCCCGATGCCGAGCAGGACCCCGCCGGCCGTGCGCAGGCCGGCCTTGGGCTTCTTCTCCACGGTGGTCTCGCTGTCGAGGTCGACCGCCTTGGGCTTCTTCGTCTCGCCCCCGTTCGCAGAAGCCGACGCGCGCTCCGACCAGCTCTTCGGCTCGTCGCCGACGAGGTTGCCGTCTTCGTCGAGATCGTCGCCGTCGTCGTCGTCGTCGTCGAGGTCTTCGTCCTCGTCTTCGTCTTCGTCGTCGTCCTTCACGTCGGGGCGGTCGTCGTCCTCGTCGTCGCCATCGGACTTGTCCTTCAGGCGCGGGTTGGGGTCGTCGTCGTCGTCGGGAGGGGCGCCCCCCGCCTCGCGACGCGCTTCGAGGCCCTTCTCGAGCGCGGTCTTGCCGGCACCGCCGACGGCGCGGACGTCGCCCAGGTCGTCGCCGCGGCCGAGCTCGATGCGGAAGACCAGCCCGTCGCCGCCGCCGACCAGCACCGGCACCTCGACGTCGTTGTACCCCTTGGCCTTGGCACCGAGCGTGTGGAGCCCTTCGTAGACGCTCGGCAACGACGCCGCGTCCTGCCCGACCTCGCGCCCGTCGAACCACAAAGACGCCGAGCGCGGCTCGACCGAGACCTCGACCGTGCTGACCCCGAGCTTCTCCAGCTCGATGGGGAGCTCGAGCTCCTGGCCCCCGATGAGCTCCAGCGTGTACCCGGCCGTGGAGTAGCCCTTGAGGCTCGCGCTGATCTCGTAGGTGCCGCAGGGCAGGCCCACCGGGACGTTGGGGCTGACGCGCACCTTGCCCCCGTTGACGTCGACCACCGCCTGGGCCGGCTTGACCGCCACCGTGAGCATCGCGAGCTGCTCTTCGGCGTGGACGTTGACCCGATTGTCGGCGCCGACCCGCACGTCGGCCATGGCGTCGCCCGCACGACAGGCGTCCCCGACCTGGACCGCCGCGTTGCCCGGCGACAACCCGCTGACCGTGGCCGGCGTCTTCAGGCCGGTGTCCTCGCCGTTGACGACGATGGACAGACCCTTCACGTTGGAGGTGACCGTGAGGTTCTCCGCGAGGGCGAGGCTGAGGAAGGGGAGGAAGAGAGCCATCGGGCGCGCGTCTACAACGTCCGCACCGAACCCGCCACCCCCGACAGACCTTCCGCGCCGACTATCCGCGCTTCCGCACGAAATCGGTCCGGCCCGAGAAGGTGGTCTCGTCGGCCGGGTCGGATTCGACCGCGAGCACGTCGACCACGATCGCGGTGGCGTCGTCCTGGCCGCCGCGGCGGTTGACCTCGGCGATGATCGACTGCACCGCGCGCTGCGGCGACCCGCCGCCCGTCCACCACAGGTCGAGCAGCTCCTCGGGGCGGATGACCTCGGTGACGCCGTCGGTGACGAGCAGGAAGAGGTCGCCCACGAAGAGCGGCTCCTGCCACACCTGCATCACGTCGGCGATCTGCGGGCCCATGCCGACGTAGGCGCCGAGGCTGCGACCGCCACGGTGCGTCTCGGTCAGCCGGGTGCAGTCCCCGTGGCGCACCCGGTACAACTGCGAGTCGCCCACGTGCACCACGTTGGCCATGCCGTAGGCCAACCACAACATCGACACCGTGCACGCGGCCTGGCCGTGCCCGAGGCCGCGCAGCTCCCAGTCCACCTCGTTGACGAGCTGGGTGAGCGACTCGACGCGCGGCGCCTGGAAGCGGTCGAAGAACGTGTCGATCCGCGAACACATCAGCTCGGCGGCGTAGCGCCCGCGACGCGAGGTGCTCACGCCGTCGGCGACGGCGAACAACGCCCCCTTGCGGAACGCCGCCACCGCGAGGTGGTTGGCGTCGAGGATGCGGTGCTGGTCTTCGTTCTCCGCGTGGCGCGGCGACCGTCGGGTGGCGGCCGCACCGGTCGCGTACGGCAGCGTGGGCGCGTGGCGCATCACCCCATCACGCGCGGCGGCGCCAGGCCACGGCCAGCATGCCGAGCCCGACCACCAGGCCCGGAACCCCACCGCCCCCCACGCCACAGCCGCATTCGCTGGTCGACGCCACGATCGGGTCGCCGCCGACGTCCTGGCCCTCGTCGAGCTCCACGCCCGCGCCGGTGAGCGCCACCCGGATGTCGGGGTAGCCGGGGTCGTTGCTGGTCAGGACCAGCTCGGCCGAGGTGTCGCCGACGAGGGTCGGGGCGAAGGTGACGACCAGGCCGTCTTCGGTGCCGGGGATGGCGTTGAACTGGGTGGGGAACACGGTGAACGCGCCGTCGCCTTCGATGCTGGCGGTGCCGATGAGCGCGAGGTTGCCCACGTTTCGGATGGGAATGTTCACCGTGCGGAGCTGGGTCAGCTCGACCTCGCCGAAGTCTTCGGCGTCGGAGCCCGGCTCGAGCATCGGCATCGGGAAGGTGTAGGACTCGCCTTCGAAGTCCTGCTCGAAGCTGTCGGTGAGCAACGACAGCGGGTACTCGAAGCTGACCAGCGGGATGGTGCCCAGGAAGGGCGCGGTGATCGCCACCTGGGGCGTGAACACCAGCGCGATGTTGCCGTCGTAGGCGCCGCGGAAGAAACCATCGACCACGAAGTCGGCGCCCTGCTCGGGGTTGAGCACCACCGCCTGGTCTTCGGTGGTGATGAGCCCCTCGTTGACGATCCACTGCACCCCTTCGTACCCGACCGTGATCGTCGGCGTCATGTCGGCGGTGAAGTCCAGGCTCACCCCGCTGAAGATCTCGAAGCTGTAGTTGATGAGCTGCGTGCTGTCGGTGGTGTCCACGATCTCGACGCGCGGCTCGGCGCTGCCCTCGAGCGCGAACGGCGTGAAGAGCTTGCGCCCGTCCATGGTGAGCGAGCGGTGATCGATCTCGAAGCTGCCCGACGGACCGCCGTACGAGCTGAGGTCGACCACCACCTGGGTGATCGCGTCGAGCGACGCGTCGAGCTGGAAGTAGCCCTTCATCTCCTCGCCCGTGGCCGCGAACGTGACATCGTCGGGCCAGGTGAGGGCAGCTTCTCCCTCCATGATCAGCTCGGTGCCGCCCTTGGAGTCGAGCATGAACTCGACGCCCACCGGGCTCCCGGACGGGAGCACGCCGGTGGTGAATTCGACGTTCTCGAAGACCGGCGCGTCGTCCATCAAGAGGACGGGCTGGGGTTCGGATTCGTACGCCAAGGCGAGGGTGACGAGGCTGAGCAGCATGCGCGCAAGGATACCGGTTCTCGGCCGGCGTGGCTACCGCTGGATGAGCGACCACACGGTCGCGTGGGCCGCCCGCACCGGCGTCCCGCACGCCGCGGTGAGCCGCGCGTCGGTGGTGGGGTCGGGCCGCAGGTCGCGGTGCGTGAGCATGACGCCCCCGAACCCGCGGGCGCGCAGCGCGTCGAGGTCGGCCGACAGCTCCTCGTCGCTCGGGGCGCGCACGCCGGGGCGCGCGAGGTTGCCGAGCGCCGCGACCGGGCGCGCGCGCAGCCAGGCGTTGCCTTCGGGGGCCCAGGCGTCGAGCCGCTCCAACGGCACCCCCTGCGTGGCGAACCCGCCCGCGAGCTGGGCCGCGACCGCCAGGGTACGCGTCTCCTCGTTGGACTCGGCGGCCAGCGCCAGGTCCGCGATCGGGCCCACCACACCGGCCTCGCGGAGCGCCGTCGCGTCGAGCCCCGCCATGTCGGGGAGCTCGAGCGTGGCGCGCGGCCACACCGCGAGGTCGTGCATCCCCACGTCGACCAGCGCGACCGGCACGAGCCAGCCGAGCCACGGCCACCGCAGCGCCAACGCACCGAGGACCGCCACGGCGACGGCGGTCACCGCCAGGAACCGCGCCGGGAAGTTGATGGGCTCGGCGTGTTCGACCAGGAGCTGGTTGAGGCGCGCCAACGGGAGCTGGAGCGCGTGGCCCCCGACCATCACCCGCGTGTCCCCCCACCACAGGAGGCTCCCCAACGCGAGCACGGTGCCGACCGCCCCGACCGCTACCCACGGCAGGGCCCGCCGCGGCGACGCGACGAGCCCCGCCAACGCCAGGGCCAGCGCCACCACGCCCAGGTAGCGCCCGCCCGCATACGCGCGGACCTGGCGGGCCTGGGGCTCGGGATCCGGCGACTTCCAGCGCACGAGGTCGTCGAGGTGCGCGGCCTCGGCGCGGTAGTCGAGCAGCACCTCGCCGCGGCTGCCCACCACGTCCTGCGGGCTGCCGGAGCCGAACGTCCCGGCGAAGCTCCCGACCACCGGGAGCACCACCGCCAACGACAACCCGGCCGCCAGCGCGTAGCCGAGCCACAATCTCCACGAAGCCTGCAGGGTGCACAGCGCCCACACCGCGACGGCGACCGCCAGGAACAAGCCGTGGTAGAAGCAGCTCAACACGCACGCCGCCAACACGCCGGCCAGGGCGAAGAACCACGCCGCGCGCCGGGTGTGGTGCGCCTGCCACAACACCCCGAGGCCGAGCGGCAACCACCACACCTGCCGCAGCTCGCCGACCCCGACATGCAGCGTGAACGCCACGAACGCGCTGCCCTGCAACAGCGCGGCCGCCGCGTGCGCGCCGCGGTCGGTGCCGCTCACCAGCTTGCCGAGCCACCCCGCCGCGAGGCCGGTGAGCACCAGGTGCAGCGCGGCGAGCACGTTGCTCCCGAACACCGCGCCGCCAGGGACGACCATCGCCACGAGCCCGTTCAGCGGCTCGATCGGGAAAAGCGTCATCCCGTCTGGGAAGTTCACCAGCGTCGTATGCATCCCCCCGCCGGTGCGGAGCTGGTTTTCCATCCACCACAACGTCCACAGGTGCTTGATGGTGTCGGACTCTCCGGACCCCACCGCGACCGTGGTCGGCGCCCGCAACGCCGGCCACAAGCTGATCGCGGCGAGTACGACCGACTGGAGGACGAGGCGCACGCGCAGGCTGGGGAGGACCACGGGAGGGGAGTGTATGGGGTGGGGGGCCGCGCCGCGACCGGGCTCGAGGCGAAGCCGAAGCAGGCGCGCGGCCCGCAGCGCGCCGCGCGCCCGCCGCGGCCCGACGAGCAGCCGGT
>SXOM01000055.1 GCA_005776735.1 Pseudomonadota bacterium | reverse complement strand
GGGCGGCCCGCGCACCCGGCGAGGGCCGCGACCAGCGCCGCGGTGCGCGCCAGCCCCGGCCCGACGTGCGGACGGTCGCGGCGCGCCGCCCCGATCATGGCTCGGTGCTGGACATGGCGTCGAAGACCGTGCTGGGCGCGACATCGAAGTAGTACTCGATGGTCCCCACGCCGTTGGCCACGATGGCGTCGAGCTCGTGCCACCCGCACCCGAGGTCGACGCTGCCGCTCACCCAGCCGACGCCGGCGCCGCCGGTCACGTAGGCGCCGTCGACGGAGAGGCTGTACTCGTCGTCGCCGTTGATGGTCGCGTCCCACGTCATCGGCTCCGCCGCGTACACCCAGGTGCGGAAGCCGAGCGTGGCGTAGTTGTAGGCGCTGCCCGATGCGGCGAGGAGGGCGGCCGCGTCGGAGGCCGTGCCGCTGGCCGTGGTCGGGAAGTCGGCCAGCAGCGGCCCGGCAGCGCCGCCGGACGAGCCGCCCGTGCCGTCGAAGCGGAGCCACGTGTCGTCGCCGGTCGGGACCGGGGCGCCCGGGTAGAGCGTGGCGTCGGTGTCGTCGCAGTCGCTGGCGTCGGCCACGTGGTCGGCGGGCTGTGCGCAGGCGGTGGACAGGGCCGCGGCGTCGCCGTAGCCGTCGCCGTCGGCGTCGGCGTACCACGGGCCGCCCATGCCGTCTTCGCCGTCGCAGTCGTGGTCCACGCCGTCGCCGCACACCTCGGTGGCCCCGGGGAAGATGGTGGGATCGGCGTCGTCACAGTCGCCGCCGGTCGCGACCGAGCCGGCGGCCGCCGTGCAGCCCGTGGACACGGTGGCGTCGTCGCCGTAGCCGTCGCCGTCGGCGTCGGTGTACCAGGTGACGGCGTCGAGCGCGTCGTCGTCGGCCACGCCGTCGCAGTCCTCGTCCACCGCGTCGCAGACCTCGGTGGCCGCCGGGTTCACCGCGTCGTCGGCGTCGTCGCAGTCGGTGGCGTCGGCGACGCGGCCGGCCGGGACCTCGCAGGCGGTGCTCGCGTCGGTGGCATCGCCATAGCCGTCGGTGTCGGCGTCGGCATACCAGGCGGGGGCGTCGGTGGAGTCGTCTTCGTCGACCTCTCCGTCGCAGTCGTGGTCCACTCCGTCGCAGGCGTCGGCGGCCCCGGGGTGGATGGTCGGGTCGGTGGTGGCGCAGTCCCCGTCGGTCGCGGCGTAGTCGGGGGGCTGGTCGCAGGCGGTGGTGGTCGCCGTGGCCACGCCGTAGCCGTCGCCGTCGGCGTCGAAGTACCACGTGCTCCGGTCGATCGCCCCGAGGTCGATGGCCCCGTCGCAGTCGTCGTCGACATCGTTGCAGTATTCGTCGGCGCCGGGGTGGGTGGTGGCCGCGGTGTCGTCGCAGTCGTTGTCGTCGGCGACCGCGCCGGCGGGTTCATCGCACGCCGTGGAGGCCACGCTGGCATCGCCGTAGCCGTCGCCATCGGCGTCGGCGTACCACGAGCCGGCGTCGACCGACTCGGGGTCCAGCGTGTCGCCGTCACAGTCGGTGTCGTCGCCATCGCAACGTTCGTCGGCGCCGGGGTGGGTGTCGTGCGCGGTGTCGTCGCAATCGGTGGCGTCGGCGACCGCGTCGGCCGGGGCGTCGCAGGCCGGCGTGCCCGCGGCGTCGGCGCCGCCGAAGCCGTCGGCGTCGAGGTCCGGGGACCAGGTCTCGGCGTCGAGGGAGTCTGCGTCCCGCGTGCCGCCGTCGCAGTCGGCGTCGAGGTCGTCGCAGGCCTCCGGCGCGTCGGGGTGTACGTCGCCGCGGGCGTCGTCGCAGTCGGTGAGGTCGGCCACGTGGCCCTCGGGGGCGTCGCAGGCGGTGAGGGTCTCGGCGGCGCTGCCGTAGCCGTCGCCGTCGGCGTCGCGGCCCCACGTCACCACGTCGACCGAGTCGGCCTCCCGGAGGAGGGCGTCGCAGTCGTGGTCGACGCCGTCGCAGTGTTCGGGCGCGCCGGGGTAGGCGGTGGAGTCGTCGTCGTAGCAGTCGCCGAGCTGGTCGGCGTAGCCGTCGGGGGCCGCGCACGCGGACACGCCGCCGCTGCTCCCCCCCACCCAGCCGTCGCCGTCGGCATCGGGGTACCAGGTGGTGGTGGTTTCGCCATCCACGAGGTCATCGTCGTCGTCGACCAGGCCGTCGCAGTCCTCGTCGCCGCCTCCGCACCGCTCGGTGGCCGCCGGGGAGACCGACGCCTGGGTGTCGTCACAGTCGTCGGCGACGTCGACCCAGCCCGCCTCGGGGCTGCAGGTGTGGATGCCGCCCGACGCGTCGCCGAAGCGGTCACCGTCGAGGTCGGGGTACCACACGGGGCACTCGTCGCCGGAGTCGCGCGCGGCAGTGGTGCAGCCGAAGAGGGCGAGCAGCGGGAGCCATGTGCGCAAGGAGCACCTCGGTCCGCGACGTAACCGTCGGGTCGGGGGGCCGGGCAAGACGCGGCGACCCGGGGCGCGGGTCGGCGTTCCGCGGGGGGGACAAACGCCGGCGAGGGGGGCAGAACGAGGTCACCCCCGGGTCCTGCCCGGCCGGGTGAAATTGGCGCTCGCTCCCCCGCCAGTTCGCCGCAAGCGGCGAACCGGCGCTCCGCTCGCACTTCGGGCACCCACGCTCGCTGGCGGCCCGCCCGCCATCGGTCCGAGGGCGGGCCGCCTCGCGGACGGTGGAAGGGGCAGGTGGGCCGGCGGGCCCCCGGCGCGCGAAGCGCGTTGGGGTGCTGGCACACACCCGCCGCGTCACCGAACCGGCCACCGACGGGCGGCGTTTGGCACAACGGGGGAACGCCGAACCGCGAGGGTCTGGCTGCACCGGCCCCCGGTCGGAGGGCGTGGCGATGTCGCACTTCGGACGGGTTGGGCTCAGGCCTCGCGGCCCGCGGCCCAGAGATCGACCGCGCCGCGGAGGATCATGTACCCGAAGCCGACGAAGAGCGCGGCGTGCACGGGCAGGAAGAGGACCCCGGCCGCCGCGGTGACATAGGTGACCACCCACGGCAGGCCGATCTGCAGCACGATCGCGGCGGCGGTGCCGCCGATGGCCAGGGCCCGGCGGCCCCCCGAGTCGGTCCCGAGCGCGTAGAGGTGCGACACGACGAGCAACGCCACCGGCTCGGTGAAGAGGTGGAAGTGCGTGAGCTCGGCGAGCTGCCGGAAGCTCTTCGGGTAGGCGTCGGCGTCGTTGCCGCGGAACCACGAGGTCGCCGTCTCGGCGTCCAGGCCGAGGCCGTCGTAGTGCAACAACGCCGCGCTGCACAGGCCGAGCGCGGTGAACGCGAGGTACAGCCCGTACAGCGCCCGGGCGCCGGGCCCGAGGCGGCGCAGGCCGTTGGGGGGGGACTGGAAGTCCTTCATGCGCCGACCCCCGCGCGCCACACCTCGCACAACGCGGCGGCACGACGGGCGCCCGTGGCCAGCGCGCGCGAGGAGATCGTCGCCCCCGACACGAGCTGCACGTCCTTGCCGACGCGCAGCGGGTCGCTGGCCCGCTTGCCGACGAACTGCGAGCGGAACACCTCGGCCCGCACCCCCTCTCCGTACGCCTCCCGGTACACCATGACCTCGATGCGCTCGATCACGCAGTCGGGGCGGAGCTTCACCCCGAACGTGATCGGCTCGTGCTGGCCGAGCTGCTCGTCGACCAACGCGTAGCCGACCGGCGCGTCGGCCGGCCCGGCGACATGGAAGGTGTAGCGGGGGGAGGGGAGCGTGTACCCGACCCGGGCCTTGAACTCCGCCGCCGCCGTCGTGTCGGGCACCCACTCCTCGGCGGCGGTCGTGACCCCCGGGAAGTAGCTCTCCATCAGCGCTTCGGGCGTGAACCAGGTGTAGGCGTACGCGGGCGTCACCCCACCGAGGAGGAGGACCGTTGACATCGCTTTGATAATGAGTTTCATTATTTTCTGGCGCCGTGGGGTGATCTATCGTTATTGATAACGAAAGTCAACATCGTCATTCCCCCTGAGGTGAACATGTCCCTGGTCCTCCTGCTCCTCGCTCCTGCGCTCGCCGGCGAGCGCGTCTTCGCCTTCTCCTACGGCTACGGCACCGTCCCCCAGGGCGGGGTCGAGCTGGAGACGTACACCACCGCCAAGCTGCCGGAAGGCGCCGAGCCGACCTGGGAACACCAGGTGGAGCTGGAGTACGGCATCACCGACCGCCTGGAAGGCGGCCTGTACCTGGTGGGCGCCAACGTCGGCGGGGGGCCCGTCGCGTTCACCAAGTGGAAGGGGCGCCTGAAGTACCGCTTCGGCGCCGAGGGGGTCGGTGTGGTCGACCCCGCGGCCTACGTCGAGTACATCGGCTCTCCCACCTTCGACAAGCACGCCTTCGAGGTCAAGCTCATCGTCGGCAAGGACATCAAGCGCTTCCGCAGCGCGCTCAACGTCGAGTACAAGCTCGAGCTCGAGGACGGCGAGGTCAAGCACGAGCTCGAGCCCGCGCTCGGCCTCGGTGTCCGGGTCGCCAAGCCGCTGATCATCGGCGTGGAGGGCAAGGTCGGCGTGGAGTTCGAGGGGGCCGAGGTCGAAGGCCCGCTCGCGTGGGCCGGGCCGAGCGTGCACCTGTCCGGCGAAGGCGGGCGCCTGTGGTGGACCGTCGCTGCGCTCGCCCCGCTCGGCGAGGAGGCGGCCGAAGATGCCGGATGGCAGGTGCGGTCGCTCCTCGCGCTCAACCTGTAGGCCGCCACCCCCGCGGCTCCGGGCGAATCTCGCGATCGTGCGCGGCGCGGTCCGGACGTTCTACGCCTCGGGACGGTCGCGCCGCGCCGCCCAACCGCTGTCGGTGGCCCGATTTGGACCGATTTTTTGCCTTTTCGGGCCCCATGGGGCGGGGTACGTTGCCGCCCCCTGGAGACGACATGAGCGACAACCTGCTCCCCTTCACCATCACCCCCGAGCTGCTCGACACGGGCATGCGCGGCTTCCCGGTCAGCACGGTGTACACCTCCGAGGTGGACCCCGGCGAGGGCCTCCACTACGTCGGCTACCCCATCGCCGACCTTGCGCACATCGATCCCGAAGCGGCGATCTACCTCCTCTTCTACAAGAAGCTCCCCAACAAGGGCGAGCTGAGCAAGTTCAAGAAGGAGCTCAAGAAGCGCGCCAAGGTCGACAAGCGCGTCATCAAGCTCATCACCGGCCTCCCGAAGGAGGGCCACCCGATGGAGTGGCTCATCTCGGGCCTCACCTTCGCGGGCATGCTCTGCAAGACGGGCGACTACCGCGAGGACGGCCTCAACGTCGTCGCGCAGATGCCGGAGATCGTGGCCGCGATCTACCGCACCCGCTCCGGCTGGGGCAAGCCGATCAAGTCCAAGCCGCACCTGGGCCTGATGGAGAACTTCGTCCAGATGATGGGCGTTCCCGGCGCCGACGCGGACAAGCTCACCAAGCTGATGCGGGTCTTCTACGTCCTGCACATGGACCATGGCGGCGGCAACCTGTCCACGTTCGTCGGCAAGGCCGTGGCCTCCGGCAAGTCCGACATGTACGCTTCGCTCGGCGCGTCGATGGCCGGCCTGTACGGCCCGCTCCACGGCCGCGCCAACCAGGAGTGCCTGGAGTTCCTCGAGAAGGCCGGCACCAACGACGCCGACAAGATCGAGCAGTTCATCCGTGACGAGTTCGCGGCCGGTCGCAGCATCTTCGGCTTCGGGCACGCCGTGCTCCGCGCCGAAGACCCGCGCGCGGGCGTCCAGTACGAGCTCGGCAAGGAGCTCTGCCCGAACGACTCGCTGTACAAGCGCGCCGTCGTCATGCGCGAACGCGCGGTGAAGGTGCTCAAGGCCAACCCCAAGGTCAAGAACCCGTACCCGAACGTCGACGCGGTGTCGGGCACGCTCCTGCGCGCCTGCGGCCTCGCCGACAGCGAGTACTACACGGTGCTCTTCGGCCTCGCGCGCTGCAGCGGCATCGCCGCCCAGATCGTCGACGAGCGCCTGGTGCACCGCAACGGCAAGGGCGTTCCCATCTACCGCCCGAGCGACATCCCGGTCAACCAGCCGCACCGTCGTTACCGCGGCCGCAAGCAGGACTGAGCAGGTCGGTCCCGTCGGGGCGTCGGTGGGCTGCTCCCGCCGGCGCCTCGCGCGTTTTTGGGCGCCGCGCCGCGACCGCGCTGGAGGTCGGGCCGAGGCCGGCGCGCAGCGCGGGCGGCGGGGGCGATGGGGGCTTAGGGGGG
>SXOM01000376.1 GCA_005776735.1 Pseudomonadota bacterium | reverse complement strand
GGGGCGCTGTCCTCCCCGGCCCCGACGTGGCCGGGGTGCGATGACGTGGCGGGAGACGGGTCGGGGGGAATTGGCCGAGCGTAGCGTAGGTTCGCTTGCGAACCTGCGGCGGAGCGAGCGCCAAGTTCACCCGACCCGGCAGGACCCAGCGCCAACCTCGTCTCCCGGCCCACAGCCGCCGCCCCCCCGACAGCGCCCCACCCGGAGCGCCTCCCGACGCGTCCCGCCCGGCTCACGGCGACGTGAGTAGCATGAACAACTCCACCAACACCGGCCACACCGTCGTCACGAACCGCTGCGCAACCCCGCGGTACATGTCGAAGAACGCGATCTCCAAGCTGAGGCTCACCAGCGACACCACCATCAGCCCGAACGAACCCTGCCGAACCGTACGGGCCGTGGCGAGGTCGACGCCCTGCACCAGGCCCGCCTCGCCGCGCGCGAGCTCGTCGCCCGCGCGCATCCACGTGAAAAAGGACACGAACGCCCCGAGCGGCCCGGTGCAACAGAACGGCCCGGCGAGCACCAGGACGCCGGACGCGATCAGCCACCAACTCAGCCCGCGCCGCGGATTCGGGCGCGCTTGCGGGCCCGGACCATCGAACAGATCGTCGACTGCCACTACGGCGCCCCCCGCATGAGGAGCCGGTCGAGGTCGGCACGGTATTCACGCGCCGCGTCCGGGTCGGAGGCCACTCCCCCCTCGGCCGCCACCCGGATCACGCCGTCTTCCCGCAGCGCCCGCGCCGCGTTCTGGAGGTTGACCAGGTTCAGCGACTCGGGCCGGGTGAGCTCGTCCGCCGCCAACATCGCGCGGCCGCGGGTGAGCGCGTCGCCCGGGAGGGTCTTCCACGTGGTGCGGCCGTCGCCGGCCGTGAGCAGGAGCAGCAGGTAGGACTCGAGGAAATTGGCGGTCAGGTTGGCGATCTCGCCGATGCGCCCGCGGTCCTGGACCGAGATCCGGTCCCCGTCCACCGTGACCGCGCCGTACGCCACCAGCGCCGCGACCGCGCGCCGCTCGAGCTCGCCTGCATCCGCGTCGGGGTCGAGCACGAACTCGTACCGAAGCAGGAACTGCTGCAGCGTGAACAGGCGGCTGACCGCGGCCAGGTCGATCTGGTCCTCGCCGAGCGCCCGCACCGCGGCCGCGAAGTAGGCGGCGGGGGCAAACGCGTGAAGGACGCCGTTCTTGTAGTACTCCATCGACACCCGCTTCTCGGGCGTCACGATGTAGACCGTCTCGAGGCCCTCCTTCACCTCGGTGAGCATTCCCCGGGCGAGGAAGCGGCGGATCGCCTCGTCGAGGATGCCGTCGACGTGCTCGACACCGCCCCCCTCGTTCACGCCCGCGACGCGCAAGAAGGCGCGCAGGCGCTCGACCCGGGCGCGGAGCTCGGCCCGACGGACGCCGCGCTTGGCGTGGGCGAGCACCGCCAACGCCACCAGCGCCGTCGGCAAAAGGACCGCCTCCCCATTGATCCGGTGCAGGATGCGCTCCCCCAGGCTCATCAGCAGCTCGTCGCGCCGCGCCCGCGGAAGCTCCGACCAGTCTTCGCCGGGCGCCACCTCCGCGGCCTTGATCGGCGGGCCGACCCGCAGGTACACCTTGCCGAACCGCTCGCGCAAGATGCCCGCCGCCCGGGTGAGTTGCCCCACCGACTCCTTCTCCTTTCGCGCCCCTGCCAGCTCCCGCGCGTAGGCGCGCTCCTCGGCGATCTGCTCGTATCCCACGTAGATCGGGAGGAAACTCACCGAGCGGTGCTCGCGGGTCTGTCCGGCGGCCGCCTCCATCAGCATGCCGAGCACGCCGGTCTTCGGCGGCAGGAGCTTGCCGGTGCGGGAGCGCCCCCCCTCGATGAAGAACTCGATGGGCACCTCCATCCGCACGAGCTCGCGCAGGTAGCGCTCGAACACCACCGGGAAGATGCGATCGCCGTGGAAGCTGCGCTTGATGAAGAACGCACCACAGCGGCGCAGGAATCCGCCAATCGGGAAGAAGCTCAGGTTTTCGCCCGCCACGATGTGCGGGATGACGATGTCCTTGTGCAAGAGGAGCGAGGAGATGAGCAGGTAGTCGAGGTGGCTACGGTGGCACGGCACGAGGATGGGTGTGCCCTCGCGCAACGCACCGCGGATACGTTCGAGGTCTTCGTCGCGGACGTCGATCCCACTGTAGATGCGGTTCCATATCTGGTAGCAGGCCCAGCCGGCGAAGCGGACGTACGGGAACTGGAAGCGCGCGGCGATGTGGTCGAAGGAGCGGGCGACCTTGTCGAGCACCACCGCCGGTGACTTGCCGGTGGCGTCGGCCTCGCGGGTGATGAGGTCGCGCACCTCGTGCGACTCGAGCACCTGGCGCCGCACCCACGCATGCGGTCGGGCGCGTGGACCGCGTACGACGCGGGACTCCCGGTACAAGAACCGACGGAGCACGAGCCGGAGCCGCCGATTGCGGGTGACGGGCGCCTCCTCGCGGTAACGCTCGAGCCACTCCGAGAGCGCGATCGGCTCGCCGACCTGCACCAACGCGTCACCCTGGGAGCTCGCCAGCGCCAGGAGCTTGCCCGCGGGACCCGGCTGGTCCTCGCTGCCGAGCAGGAAGCGGCCCACCTCGGTGCGCGCCGGCTCGGGCGACTTGTTCCAGATGACCACCACCGGGAGCACCTGGATCGGCCGGTCGCTGGCCTCTTGCGCCGCGACCAGGTGGGGCACCACGTCGTCTTGGGGCGGGGCCAGGCCGATGAGCTCCCGCACGTCCCACGGTGTGCTCAGGAACACACACGTGGCCTGCCCGGCGCCGATGAAGCCCGGGAGCTGATCCGCGGTCGCCCGGTCGGGCGGGCCGAAGAGGCGCCCCAGGAGCCCGAACGGAAACCACCGCCGAGCGTCGAAGTCGGCGGTGAACGCCGGGAGCGGAAGCCGTCGCTCGGACAGCACACTCTTCAGCGCCAGCCAGTCGACGTGGGAGCGGGTGTGCAACGCGTACACGATCGGGCCGCGCTGGGCGGCCACGCGCACCCGCTCGGCCGAAAAGTCCTCCATGCGCAGGCGCCGCAAGAACCACGGCAACCCGCTGAGCCAGTACAACGGGCCCTGCACCGGCAGCATCGCCGAGGTGTGCGGAGTCGCCACGAGCGCGCTCATCCCGCGGTGTCGCCCGTGTCGGCGGTGTCGCCCGTGTCGGCGGTGTCGCCCGTGTCGGCGGTGTCGCCCGTGTCGCACCCCTCGGTCACCGCGGCGTCGGCGTCGTCGCAGTCCCCCGCGGTGGCGACGTAGCCGCGGATGGCGGCGCAGCCGACGTACATGTCGGACTCGACCCCGACGCCGTCGCCGTCACCGTCGGCGTAGAAGGCGCTCCGCGGGTCGCACTCGCGCGCGCCGTCGGCGGTGTACAGGTCGGGCACCAGATCGCACCCGGCCAGGAGCACGAGGAACAGACGCATGGTGTCGCCATAACCCACCCGCCCGCCGGGGACGGCGGCGGAGCCCGCACCGCGCGACGCCGTCCGGCATCACGCGATCGAGTCGGCCACCTCGAGCCCGCGCCGGCCCGCGACCACCGCGACCTCGGCCCCGCCGTGGGCCAGGGTCCACCCCCCCACCCGGGCCGCCACCTGCACCCGCGGCAACGGTCCTTCGACCTCGCCCGGCATGAAGACCACCCCACCGACGCTCGACGGCAGCAGGTCGCGGTAGTCCCGCAGCGCCTGCGCGTCGCCCGCTTCGAGGACGAGCACGACGCACAGCGGCGCACCCGCCTCTTGCACCAGGGCCTCGGCCACGTCGCCCACGAGGCTCGGCCGCACCCCCACCACGCGGAAAACCGGGCCGCCGAGCACGGGCCCCACGGACACCGACGCGCGCGCGACCACGAGCACCCGATGATGGGCGGCGAGGTTGGTCAACAGCGGGCCGAGCAGCGCCGGGCCCTGGTCGCCCACCGACCAGACACTCAGCCCGTCCGACAGGCTCGGCATCGCCGGCGACAACAGCCCCGGCTCGGGCACCACCTGGAGCTCGGCGGAGCGCCCGGCCGGCGCGCCGCGACCGCGGCGCCACACCCACACCACCCCGAGAAGGGCGAGCAGCCCGACGCCGAAGCCGATGAACAACAGGCCCTCGGAGTCCCCCCCGCTCGGGAAGGTCACCGGCGGCTGGGCCGCCGCGCCGCCGCCGCCCGCCCCGCCGCCGCCCACCGGCGCGCC
>SXOM01000375.1 GCA_005776735.1 Pseudomonadota bacterium | reverse complement strand
GGTCCCGCGGCGCGCCGCGGCGCGGGGGCGACGCCCGCCGCCTACTTCTTGGGCAACGCCTGGCTGAACTGGCCGCCGGTGAACGCGTCGATCTGCGCGGTGAGCTCGGCCAGGCGGAGCTCGTCGCCCACGCGCTTCTTCAGGTCGCCGGGGTTGCCGAGCAGCAGGTCGACCTGCAGGCGACGGCGCTCGAAGTACAGCCGCGTGACCTCTTCGAGCACCTTGTCGCGCAGCTTGACGATGTCCTGCGCTTCGTTGATCACGCGGATCTCGTTGCTCGACATCACCAGCTCGCTGAGCTCCCAGGTCACGCTCGCGCCGGTGGTGTGGTACTTGTCGACCGACTGGCCGCTCTCGTACGGGCCGATCGTCTCGGTGGGATCGCCCTCGTCGTCGACCACCTCTTCCGGCGTGTAGTAGCCGTAGTCGGTGCCGAAGCTGTCCTTGTAGTCGTAGTCGATGGTGAGCTTGGGGAGCGCCGCCGCCGACTTCGCCGCGCGCAGCCACGCGTCGAGGTACTTCGGGTCGGTCTTGCTGTAGTCCAGCGTCATCGCCTGCACCTGGGCGATGCTCGGCTCGTCCTTGAACTGGTCGAGCACGTCGGCGGGGCTCTGGAAGTCGGCGGCGAGGGCGGGCGGGGCCGCCAGGGTGGCGAGGAGCACGACGATCATGGTTGGGACTCCGAGAGCTTGGCGCGGGTGAACGCACCGTCGGTGTAGAGGTCGAGGCGGGCTTCCGCCTCCTGGATGTCGAGAGCGCGGGCGACCTTGCCCGCCAACGAGGGGGGGCGACCGGTCAGGGACAAGGTCTGCCAGGTGGTCCACGCGCCGACGACCTGCTCGGCGACGAGCTGGCGGTAGCGGCGCATCTTCTGCGCGGTGTTGGCGGCCGAGAACGCCTCGGCGCCGTCGCCCACGACCTCGCCGCCGGCGACGTAGAGTTCGTCGGCCACGTCGCCGGCCTCGGCCGCGTCGGCGGTGTACTCGTAGTACCCGTCGCCGACGTCGGTCACCGTGACGGTGCCGACGCAGCGCCCGAAGCACAACTTCGCGGACACGCGCCAGTAGCCGCCGTCGTCGTCGACGGTGTTGACCGCGAGGAAGCTGGCGGTGCGACCCTCCTGGTCGCGGCGCTCGACGTCGACGGTGACCGTCGGGATCCACGCACGCGCGGTGAGCGCCGCCGGCTGCAGGGCGTCGAGGTCGAGCCCCTGGCGGCGGGTGGCGAGGTCGACGAAGAGGCCCAGGCGCGCCTGTTCGTCGGCGCTGACCACGGCCCCGTCCTCGAGCCCGTCGCCCCGCCCGCCGGCCACGCGGCCGTACCCGAGGCGCCACACCGACGTGCTGGCGGCGGCGATCGGCAGCCCGTCGACCACGACGACGTCGCGCACGTCGGGGTCGGTGAGGCCGCGAAAAAGTGCGAGCCACGTGACGCCGCCGTCGAGCGACTCCCACACCCCGTCGTCGTTCCACGCCAGAAGGTGCCCCTGGCCCTGGAGCGGGGCGAGGCCACGCAACCGGGGAAGCACCTGGCGGCCCTGGCGCACGAAGCTCTGGCCTGCGTCGTCGCTGCGGAGCACCCCGCCGGAGGTACCGACCCACAACCCGCCCTGCCAGCCGGGGTCGGGCAAGAGCGCGGTCACCGCGCCCTCCAGCGGCAGCCGGGACCAGCGCAGGCCGTCGGCGCTGCGGAACAAGCCGCCGGCCGTGCCCGCGAGGATGGTGCCGTCCATCGTCGTGAGCGCGTCGACCCGCAGGCCGTCGGTGACGTCGACCGGGTCGAACCAGCGGAGGCCGGCGTCGGGCGAGACACGCACCCCCTGGCTCGTCCCGGCCACCACCACGCCGAGCTCGGGCACCGCCAAGAACCGCCACGCGTCGGCCCCCCCGTCGACCCGGCGCCACGTGCGCCCCGCGTCGGTGGAGCGCCAGATGCCGTCGGCGCGGCCGGAGAGCGCGAGGGTGGGGTCGCGCGGGTCGGTCCAGACCACCGCGCCGCGATCGGCCGCGTCGCGGTGCAGGAGCGGGTCGGTCAGAAGTTCGTCGAGGTTGGGCACGTCGGGAACGTCGGGCGCCGGCGCCTGGGCGGCGTCGGGGTCCTCCGGGTCGACCGCCTCCGGCCGGCGCTCGTCGCGCGCCGCCTCCTCCTCGGCGAGCACCTCGCCCTCGAGCAGCAGCTCTTCGTCGTCGGCGGCTTCGCGGTCTTCGGGCGACCGCAGGACACGCGACCAGGTGCGCGCGCCGTCGATCGAGCGCCACACGCTCCCGTCCTCGAGGCCGAGCAACCACGCCGCGCCGTCGGCCGCGCGCGCGAGGCTCTGCAGCCCCGACTCCAGCCGCGCCGCGCCGCGCTCTTCGCGCCACACCACCGCGCCACCGCCGATCGACTCGGGCGCGCCCACGGGCGCCAGCTCCGGGATCGGGTCCGCCTCCTGGGCGAACGCGGACACGACGAAGAGGAGGCCGGACACGAACATCGCGCCGCCAGCCTACGCAGCCCAGGCCGCAGGGTCAAATCGACACCGGCCCGTCACCACGGTAAGCGCCGGCCGATGCAACGACCCTGGCCGCTGGTCTTCAAGGGGGCACGCCTGTTGGTGTGCGACGAGGCGGGCTCCGTCGTCGACGCCGACCTCGCCGTCCAGGGTGGCCGCATCGTGGCGATCGGCGCGGAGCTCCACGGCCAGCACGAGGTCGACTGCCGCGGCCGGTGGATCGTGCCCGGCTTCGTCCAGACGCACCTCCACCTCGTGCAGACGCTCTTCCGCGGCCTCGCCGACGACCTGGTCCTCCTCGACTGGCTGCGCACGCGCATCTGGCCGCTGGAGCGTGCCCACGATGTCGACAGCACCGCGGTCTCGGCGCGGTTGGGCATCCAGGAGTTGTTGGCCGGCGGCACCACCACCATCCTCGACATGGCCACGGTGGCGCACACCGACGCGGTCTTCGAAGCGGCGTCCGCGTCGGGCCTGCGGTTGTACTGCGGCAAGGCCCAGATGGACCGCCACAACGAAGCGGGCCTGTCGGAAGACACGGACACCTCGATGCGCTCGGCCAACGACCTGGCCGACCGTTGGCACGGCCGCGGGAACCTCCGCTACGCCTACGCACCCCGGTTCGTACCCAGTTGCACCGACGTGCTCTTGCGCGCCACGGGCGAAGCGGCGCGCGCGCGGGGGTGCCTGGTGCACACCCACTCCAGCGAAAACGTGGACGAGGTGGCCCTGGTGCGCGCGCTCACCGGGCGCGACAACGTCGAGCACCTCGACGCGGTGGGCCTGAGCGGCCCCGACGTGCTGCTGGCGCACTGCATCCACCTCACCGACGCCGAGGTGGGCCTGCTTTCGCGCACCGGCACGCGGGTGCTGCACTGCCCGTCGAGCAACCTCAAGCTCGCCAGCGGGGTGGCCCAGGTGCCAGAGCTCCTGGCGCGCGGGGTGCACGTGTCCATCGGCGCCGACGGCGCCCCGTGCAACAACCGGCTCGATGCGTTCGCCGAGATGCGGCTCGCGGCGCTGGTCCAGAAGCCGCGCCTGGGCGCCACGGCGATGGATGCGCGGACGGTGCTCGGCCTGATGACCCGCGAAGGCGCCCGCGCGCTCGGCCTCGACGCCGGCGTGCTCGAGGTCGGGCGGCTCGCCGACCTCGTGGTGCTCGACCCGCGCCGCGCGTGGACCGGCGGCGATCCCTACTCGGCGGTGGTCTACCAGTTCGATTCCCGGGCGGTCGCGAGCACGTGGATCGGCGGGGTCCAGGTGGCCGCCGACGGCGTCGCCACCGGGGTCGACCTCGGGGCCCTCGCCGACGAGGCCGACGCCGCGCTCGCCCGCGTCCGCGCGCGGGCGGGCCTGTGACCGACGCCGCGCTGTGGCAGGCGCTGGCCGACGCC
>SXOM01000374.1 GCA_005776735.1 Pseudomonadota bacterium | reverse complement strand
GCCCGCCAGCGCGGTCTGCGCGCGGGCCGCGTCGAGGTTGCGCCCCTTGCCCGCGTAGTAGGCCGCGGCCTTGCCGAGCGCCGACTTCGCGGTCGCGAGGTCGCCCCGGCGCGCGGCGAGCACCCCGCCGAGCTCGGCCTGGCGGGCGGCGCCCTGCGAGTACTGCATGTCTGCGAGCAGCACCCCCGCCGCGCGGGCTTCCACCTCGGCGGCGGCGAGGTCCTCGCGGGCGACGAGGACCAGCCCGAGCTCGCAGCGTGCGTCGACCTCGACCACCTTGTAGCCGCCGGCGTTGGCGGCGCGGGCCGCGGCGCGGAGGGTGTCCTCGGCGACCGCCCCCCGGGCGCCCAGGGACTGCACCAGCCCCAGGTCGACCAGCGCCACGGCGTGCTCGCGCACGAGCCCCTGCTCGCGCGCCTTCTTCGCCGCGGCCCCGAGGCGCACCCCCGCGTCCTCCAGGCGACCTTCGGCCCGCTCGACGGCGGCCAGGGCCAACGAGGCCACGAGCTCCTGCCGCGGCGTACGGGCCGCCGCGACCGCGGCCTCGGCGTGGCTGCGCGCGGTGGCGGTCTGGCCCTTCCCCAAGAGGGCGCCGACCTCGGTGTCGGTGCCGCCGAGCGCCGCGACCAGGTCGCTCGCGTCGTGGGCCGCCGTGGCGAGGTCGGTGTCCCCGATCTCGGTGGCGAGCGCCGCGGCCGCCTTGGCTTCGGCGGCGGCGGTGGTGGCGTCGCCCAGGTCGACGTAGGCGAGCGCGAGGTTCACGCCGGCGCGGGCTTCGCTCCCCTTGCGGCCCGCGCTCCGCGCCGCGGCCTTGGACGCCTTGAGCGTCTCCACGCCCTTCTTCACGCTCCCGCCGTCGACCTGGAGCAGGCCGAGGACGTTGAGCACCGCGGGGTCCTTCGGCTCGAGGCGAACGGCCTCGTCGATGGCCCGCCGCGCCCCGTTGAGCTCGCCGAGCTCGTACAACGCCACGGCCTGCGCGAGCCGCGCCTGCGCGCCGCCGCCGGCCTCGGCGAGCGCCTGGTAGAGCCCGGCCGCCTCCCCGAAGCGCCCGGCCACGAGCGCGGCCTGCGCCTGGGCCGCGGTGTCCTGCGCGTCGGTGGCGACGACGATCTCCCCCACCTCGACGGTCGCATCGACCGCCAGCGCCATCCCCACCGCCAAGATCCAGGCACCCATGCGTACTCCCCTCCCCTGTCCGACCCATCACGCGGCCGTCCGGTTCCGCCCTTGTCATACTATCGGCGCAATCCGATCGGTGGGCCGGGCAGGACGCGGCGACCCGGGGCGCGGGTCGGCGTCCGTCGGTGGATGGGGGCAAACGCACGGCGAGGCGGTTTGCCGAAACGAAGTCACCGCCGGGTCCTGCCGGGCCGGATGAAATTGGCGCTCGCTCCCCCGCGGATTCGCCGCAAGCGGCGAACCCGCGCTCCGCTCGGCCAATTCCCCCCGACCCGTCACCCGCCGCGTCACCCAACCGGCCAACGAGGGGAGGCGTCCGGCACAACGGGGGGACGCCGAACCGCGAGGGTCTGGCTGCACCGGCCCACGGTCGGTGAGCCCGGCAGCGTCGAACTTCGAGCCGTATTTTGGTGAGCGTGGCGACGGCGGTGAACCGGCGGAGCGGAGGGGACGAGCGCGAGGCCCTGGTCAGGACGTTGACTGCGCCACGCGCACGACCAGCTCCCGGGCGTGCACCACCGGGTACACGCGCACCGCGAGCACCACCCCCGCGGCGCCGGCCACCAGCGACTCGAGCGCGCCGCCCCCGACCGGTGCACGCAGGCTGCCGAGCACCTGGCCGGCCACGACCCGATCGCCGGGCCGCACCTCGGGGACGAAGAATCCGCCGAGCTCGCAGCGGTAGTCGCACACGTCCGTCGTGACGACGCCCGCGGCCGGGGGCTCGGGGGTCTGGAGGTGGCCGGCCTCGACCAAGAGTCGCACCAAGCCACGCGCGAGCACCTTGGCGTCGTCCAGGTCGAGCGCGCCGCCGCGCCCGCCCCGCACGACCAGCGCCGTGCGCCCGGCCGCCCGCCACGCCCCGACGAGGCCTTCGTCGAACGACTCCGACGGGCGGCGCCACAAGACCGGCAGCCCCGCCGCGCGCCCGAGCTCGACCGCGGCGCCCGAGAGCGGCGCGCGGACGTGCGGCACCTCGTGCACCACCGACGACCCGGTCTGCACGTCGACGCACAAACGGCCTTCCGAAGCGCGCATCACCGCGTCGGCCACCCGCTCGACCGGCGAGCCCTCGGGGTGGCCGGGGAAGCTGAGGTTCAGGTCGCGGTCGCCGAACGGCCACCGCTTGCGCCCCTCCTCCGCGCCGAAGAGGTTCACACACGGCAAAAGGTGCACCGTGCCCCGCGGGCGTTGGAGGCGCAGCACCCCGGCGAGCAGGTTGAGGGCGTACGTGCCGTTGACCTCGTTGCCGTGGACGCCCGCCACCAGGGTCACGACCGGGTCGCCCGCGCCGAAGGTCAGGCGGTGGAGCGCGTAGGCGCCTCGGTACGGCGACTCGAGCTGGAAGAAGGTCATGTCGCCGCCGCCGCGAGCCGCACGACGAGGTTGCCCGGGTAGACCACGGGCTCTTCCCGGAGCGCGAGCACGCGGCCCGCCACCGGCGCGCGCACCGCCTCCAGGCACACGCCGGAGATCGGCTCGATCACCTCGCCCAGGACGTCGCCTTCGCGCACCTCGGCCCAGCAGGCGAGCACCGGCAGGAACAACCCGCCGCGGCCCGTGCGGACGTCGTGCACCTCGGCATCGCTCACCACCAGGGGCCGCTGGATGGCGGCCCAGTGGAACGGGAGATCGGACTCGGGGATGACCCCCATGACCGCGAGCAGGTTGAGCACGCCGTCGCCGAGCTCGAGGCCCACGCCGTCGGTGAGCCGGTTGCCGGCGCCGCCCTCGAGGCCGATGAGGTCGGGGAGCACGGACTCCAGCGTACCCGGCGTGGGCGACGCCTCGATCTTCCACAACGCGCGGACGTTGGCCTGGGCGGCGCGCTCCGCCGCGAGCGGGCTCGACGCCGCCACGCGTGCGTGCGGCGCTTGCCGGAATGACGGGTGGCCCCCCCGGAGCTCGACCACCTGGTCCGCCGTGCGTACCGCCTCGACCAGCGCCGCCGCCACCCGGTCGGGGGCGTGCCCGTCGGCGCGACCCGGAAAGCGGCGGTTCAAATCGACGTCGAGGCCGGGCCAGTTGCGCGCGCCCAGGTGCGCCGCCAGCGGGTTGACGCACGGGTACAGGTCGATGGTGCCGACGATGCGGTCGGCGACCGACTCGAGGTGGCGGCCCACGGTGTAGAGCACCCGCGTGCCCTCGGGCGTGTCGCCGCGGACGCCCGCGACGAGCACCACGTGTGGGCCCACCTCGCCGACGAACCGCCGGCGGTGGACCGCGACCGCGTCGCCCGCGGGGAGCTCGATCTCAATCAGGGTGTCGAGTTGAGGAGGCACGTTCACGCCGAGGGTATCACACACCCTGGCCGCGCTCGGCGATGCGCCGGGCGGTGCGCCCCTCCCAGACGTTGCGATCGGCGAGCATCGCCACGCACTCGCCCAGGTCGGTCTCGACCCCCTCGACCACCGCCGCCTCGAGCATTCCGCGGAGGCGCACCAGCGCGGCGTGGCGCGTGGGGCCCCGGGTGCGGACGCGCGCGATCACCGGGTAGCGCGCGAGATCGACCCGCTGGCCTTCGCCCACCGCGGTGTCGACGCACGACGGGTCGGAGAACGACAGGCGCGTGATCTTGCCCCGCCGACGCAGCGCGATGGCCACCTCGGCCGCGACGCCGTCGGCGTGGATCTCTTCCTGGTCCCAGCCGAGCTCTTCGCCCGAGGCCAACGCCACCTGCGCCGCCACGAGGTCGACCCCGTAGACCTGGTTGTGGAGCGCGAACCCCTCGGGCAGACCGGGCTCCACGTCGAGGAACCACGGCTGCCCGTCGGGGCCGATGAGGAAGTGGACCGCGCCCACACCGAAGTACCGGTGGGCGCTGAGGAACTCGACCGCGCCCTCGCCGATGCGCTTGCGCAGCGCGTCGTCGACGCCCGCCGACGGGCACTCCCGCAACCGGACGCCCGCCGGCCCGACCAGGGAGGCCTCGTGCTCGCCGAGGTGAACCCCGTTGCCGTACCCGTCGCCCACGACGACGACGACGACGTGGCGGGCCTCGGCCAGCGCACGCTCGGCGAAGACGCCGACCTCGCCCGCGTCGGCCACGGCGCGGCGGGCTTCGGCGAGGCTGTGCACGACCCGGGTGCGCAGCGCGAGGCGGCGCCCCGGCCGGAGCACCATCGGGAAGCCGAACCGCTCGACCCACGGCGCCACCGCGTCGGGGTCGGTCAACAGCGGGCTCGAGGGCAGCAGCTCCAGGCCCGCATCCCGCGCGCGGGACCGCGCCTGCACCCGGTCGAGCGCCCACGCGAGGTCGTCGAGCCGGGGGCCGAGCCACGTGAGCCCGACGTTGTGGAGCGTGCGCGCCAGCTCGGCGCTGCGCACCAGGCCGCGAAAGCCCGGATGCACTGCGTCGGACCCGCTGTCGAGCGCCGCGGTGACGATGCCCGGCACGTCGAAGTACGGGTCGGCCGTGCCCGAGGGCGGGATGCGCACGGCGTAGGCCGCCTCGTCCAACCACGGGGCGTCGGCCTCGGCGTCGCTGAAGACCGCCACGCTCTCCAACCCGTTGGCGTCGAGCGTGCGCAAGAGCCGCACACCGACTTCGCCGCGGTCGGCCACGAGCACGCGCTGGATGGGACGCACATCGGACATGCGCCCCTGGTACCCCGCCCGTTGGCCGACCACCACGCCGCCCGCTATCGGGGCGCGTGGACCAGACCGGGCGCGTCGTGGTGGTGGGGTCGGGCCGGCTCGGCGGCGCCGTGTCGTCGCGCCTCGCCGCCGCGGGGGTCGCCGTGCACGCTGTCGGGCGCGGCGAGCCGGTCGGCGAGGCCGACGTGGTCTGGCTCACCGTGCCCGATGCGGCGATCGCGGCGCTGGCCGGCGCGCTGCCGGTGGGCCCGGTGGTGCTGCACAGCGCGGGCAGCCTCGGCCCCGAGGTGCTCCACCCGCACCGCGGGGCGGTCTTGCACCCGCTCATGACCTTCCCGCCGCCCCCCGGCGCGCGCGTGCCGTGCACCCTCGAGGGCCACCCCGACGCGGTCGCGGTGGCCCGACGCCTGGCCGACGCCCTCGGCTGGGAGCCGGTGGGCGGGGTCGCCGACCGGGTGCGCTACCACGCGGCCGCGTGCCTGGCGTCGGGCCACCTCGCCGCCGCCTACGAGGACGCGGCGCGCCTCTTCTCCTCCGCCACCGGCGTGGAACTCGCGGTGGCGCGGCGCACGTTGCAGCCGCTCGCCCAAGCCAGCCTCGCCCGCGTGGCCGAGGTGGGCCCCGGCGCGATCACCGGCCCCGCCGCCCGCGGCGACCGGCCGACCGTGGCCGCCCACCGGGCCGCGCTGCCCGCGGCGCTGCTGCCGACCTACGACGCCGGCACCGCTCGCATCGAAAATCTGCGCGCCGACCCCAAAGACCCCCTCCTCGCCGTCAAGAGCGGTGGCTATACTCCGATCAGGGCCGGAACTCCGGAGGCAGACGATGCTTGACGCGTTCATCATCGACCGCATCCAACGCGAGCGGGAAACTCCTTCCCACGCGCGGGTGCCGCTGCACATCGAAGTGCCGCTGCCGCCGCCGCCGTCGGTCGAGCGCCCGCTGCCGAGCGTCGACGAACATGGCGCCGAGCGCGGCGTGGTCGAGGTCGACTTCACGATCTGACCCGGCCTGCCCTCAGCGCGCGGCGCGCCCCACGGTGAAGATCATGTCCCCGGGCCGGACGAACCGCCGGCCGAGCCGCTGGATGAGCCAGCCCGCTTCGTCGGCCTTGATCTGCACCCGCTGACCGGGGCGCTCCAGCGGCACCAGCTCGCCCACCACGTCGCCGGGCGCCACCGGCCCCCCGAGCGCGGCGATCGGCTCGAAGATCCCGGCGCCGGGCGCGCGCACGAGCTTCCGATGGACGTACACCCGGTTCTTCCGGGGCGGCCGTTCGTGGTCGGCGAGGCACCCGACCGCCGCCGCGACGCGCATCACGCCCGCCAGCGCCCGCGCCAGGAGCGGCTCGTCGAGCTCGGGCAGGTCGGACATCTCGACCGCGAGCACGTGGCAACCCCGCCGCTCGATCGCCGCGTCCAGGCTGGTGGAGAAGGCGTGCTGATCGTTCGGGGTGTCGCCGAACACCCAGACGACGTGCGGGTCGAGCGCGGCCAACAGCGCCTCGTGGCGGGCCTGGTGTTCGGGGCTCTGACCCGGCGGCCACACCGCGAGCAGCGGCGTGCGCATGACGAAGTTGTGCAGGTTGATGGCGACCTCACACCCCTGGCACGCGGCCACCACCGCCGCCGCGAGGCGCCGCGTGAGCGCCGGCCCCCCGTCGCCGTCGCCGATGCGGTTCATGTCCTCGTCGTCCCAGGAGCTCCACCGGCTGCGCTGAAGCAGCGCCGGGACGTTGGCCGCCGCCACGATCCGCACCCCAGCGTGCAGTTCGCGCTCTCGAAGCGCGACGACCAGGCGGTCCACCAGCACCAGCGGCGAGGGCTCGTCGCCGTGGATGCCGGCCACGACGCACAGCCGCGGCGGCGACGGGCCGAGGTCGACCACGGGCAGGTGCAGCTCCATCCCGCCGGCGTCGACGACCGGGAGGCGGTGGTAGACCGGTTCCATCGCCGCGGCCTATAACGGCGCAACCCCGGGGCGGCGCCTGGAGCCCGTCCTGACGGCGGCAGGGGCGGGACGGCGCCGCGGCGCCAGGGCGACGACCGCAGCGCGTCGCGCGCCCGCCCCGATCGAGGCCACGGCCGGTCGCGGCGCGACGCCCCCGCGGGCTCCTACCGCTCGGCCGCGAGGAAGATCGCCCGTGCCACGTCCATTCCCGCGCGGATCACGTCGGGCGTGGACTCCGGCGTCGGGAGCCGCAACTCGAGCTCGAGGCCGGTGGCGCCGAAGCGCACCGCGACGGCCCCGCGAAACGCGAAGAAGCGGTCGAGCGCGCGCACCAACGGGGCGTTCTGCCCCATCGACACCGCCGCCACCCGCACCTCGGCGCGCATCGACCAGGACTCGCCGCGGCACACCTCGGCCCAGCGAAACACGTCCTCCCCGTCGGTGAGCCCGCGCCGCACGACGTTGACCCCGTGGCGCGCCCCCTGGCGGCACTTCAGCAGGAGGCGGTTCTGCGCCGGCTCGACCAGGACCGTGAAGCGCGGACCGCCGTGCACGATGTCGAACCACACGCCGACGTCGCGGTCGCTCTGCACGACCTGGCCGTGCTCGGCGGCGATGCGGCCGAGCGCGGCGGCCCACGGCGCGCCCCGGTCGGGGAGGACCCGCGTCTGCAGGAGCAACGGCAGCGCGAACATCGGGAGCCCCACGAACAACAGCGCGATGCCGAGCGTGACCTGGCCCGCGTTGGCGCCCGCCACGCCCACCCGCAGCACCGACGACGCCGCCCACCCGCCCCCGACGATCAGCCCGAGGCCCACCGAGGCGGTGATCCAGCGGATTACGGATGCGGCGTTGGACACGGACTCCCGACGTAACGGGTGGGCGCGGCAACGGCCCACGCCGAATCACGCTTGCGCGTCGGGCCGACATCGGGTAAACGCCGTGGCCTTCGAATCGAGAGGAATTCCCATGGCCCGCCGCTGCGACCTGACCGGAAAGCGCCCGAACATTGCGAACAAGGTGTCGCACTCCAACATCAAGACGAAGAAGCGTCAGCTTCCGAATCTGCAGATGAAGCGGGTGTGGTGGGCCGAGGAGGAGCGTTTTGTCACGCTCAAGCTGTCCACCCGCGCGCTTCGCACCCTGCGGAAGATGACGCTCGGCCAGTTCCTGCGCGACCAGGGCCTGGTCACCGGCTGACGCGACCGCGCGGGTTCGCCCGCGCCGGTCGTCGATCGAGAGAGAGGCCGCCCGGGCTCCGGAGCGGCCTCTCCGCATGTACGCCCGCCGGGCCTACAACTCCACGCACACCGCGTCGCCGACGATCTGCACACGGTAGGTGCGCACGGACACCGACGGCTGCGTGACGCACCGGCCGTCGGCGATGTCGAACTTCCACCCGTGGTAGGGGCAGGAGACCACGGTGCCGTCGAGCTTGCCGTCGCCGAGCGGCCCGCCCGCGTGGGGACAGGTGTTGGCCACGGCGTAGTGGGTGGTGCCGACCCGGGCGACCGCGATGGCGGTGCCGCCGATGATCACCTCGATGATCTGGCCGTCGGCGAGCGCGTCCTTGTGGAGCACCACCTCGAAGCCGTCGGGCGGCGTGACGTCCTTGGGGGCCTGCTTGCTGAGGCCGAGCGCCTTCTCTTGCGCTTCGGGGGGCGGGGCCTCGGCGGCGGGGGCGGCGCTGCGACGGCGGCCGAAGAGGCGCGCGCGGAGGCCGTCGGGGCGGCCGCGGAGCAGCGTGGAGAGTAGCGACATGGGGCTCCTAGAAGTCGAGGTCGACCGACCAGAGCGTACCCCCGTCGAGGCCGGGTGCGCTGGTGAGCAGGGCCCCCGTCTGCGGGGTTCCGACCACCGCGAGCACCGCGCCGAAGTTGTCCTCGACCTCGGTGCCCTGGATGCCGACCATCGCGTCGGCTGCGGTGAAGACCCCGGCCTTGCCATAGTCTTCGCCGCGGAAGATGAAGACCTTCCCGGGCGACTCCGACGGGCTCCCGACGATGAGCTCGGACCCGCCGCCGCCGTCGAGATCGAGCGCGTGGGCCGAGCGTACGCTCAGCGGGGTTTCAGACGGGAGCACGTAGGGGGACAGGCCCTCGATGCGCGACACCGCCACGTTCAGGAGCGGGCCCGACGCGGAGAACGACCCGCCCGCCACCAGGTACCAGGTGCGCTCTTCGCCGGCGTCGCCGGTGGCGTAGGTCGTGAGCATGAGGTCGCCGTGACCGTCGCCGGTGACGTCCCCGACCGGCTGCGCGCCGCCGCCCAAGCGCAGCGCGGCGCTCTGCCCGGTGAACGTGCTCGCGGCGTCGGCGACCTCGAGCACCGCGCTCGGGTCCTGCAGGAGCGTGCCGTCGAAGAGGCTGACCTCGCCACGCAGGAGCGCCCCCGCAGGCGCCGACACCACGAGGTCGTCGACACCGTCGCCGTCGAGCATCAGGCCGGTGAGGTTGGCCCCGAACCCGGAGGCCACGTCGTCGTCGCTGATGAGGCCCGCGCCGGCGAGCGTGGAGCTGGCGTGGCCGAGCAGCTCGGCGGCGGACAACAGGTACACCCCGGTGGACCCGCTCCCCGCGTGCGTGACCGCGAACGTGGTACCGACCGTGGTGGCGGCGAAACCGACGCTCCCCGGAACCGCACCCGGCGTGAGCGAGGGCAGGGTGGCGGCGTCGATCGTCGTGCCGCCGATGTCGAGGTAGGGGATGAAGAAGTAGGCGCCGAGCCCGGGGTCGCCCATCACCAGCTCGGGGGTGTGGTCGCCGTCGAGGTCGGCCGCGAAGAGGTCGAACCCGAGGCTCTCGGCGTCGGCGTGGGTGATGGCGGTGCCTTCGCCCAGGTCGCCCCGCAGGTCGGCGAGCGTAGTGGCCATGACCCGCGAGCTCGACTCCGTGAGCACCCCGGCCGCCACCTCGGGCCCGGCACCGCCCGGGAGCGGCGTGAGCGACAGGACGTACCCGGTGGTCGACACCGAACGCACGCCGGCGAAGCTGACGACGTTCTCGATCGCGACGCCATCGCAGTCGGCGTCGACGAAGTCCAGGCCCTCGGGCGCGCCCGGGTACGCTTCCGGGTCGGTGTCGTCGCAGTCGTCGGTGGTGTAGCCGTCGCCGTCCCGATCGTCGGGGTTGCCCGTCTCGCCCGAGTCGGCGGTGTCGGCCGTGTCGCCAGTGTCGGCCGTGTCGCCGGTCATCCCGGTGTCCGGGACGATCGGCGGCAGGCACGCGGCGAGGACCAGGATGTACATGTCGGCTCCCGATTCGGTGCATAACCCCCCGCTCGCGTCGGTTACATGAACCCCATGTGGACCCTCCTGCTCGCGTTCGTGGCGTGCGCGCCGCCGCCCTACACCCCGCCGGCCGAAGACACCGGGGACGCAGAAGTGCCGGAAGACACTGGTGTATCCATCAACATCACCTGGCCGCTGCCCGAGACGCCGGTCACCGGGTGCGCCATGGTGGTCGTCGAGGTGCAGAACCTCCGCCTCACCGACGCGGCGGTGAACCCCGACCCCGTGGACGGCCAGGGCCACTACCACCTGCTCTACGACGACAAGTACACCCCCTGCTACACGCCGTACTGCCTCATCGCGCTCGAGACGCCGGGCATGTACACGGTGCAGGCCCTGGTGACCGCCAACGACCACACGCCGCTCCTGGACGAGGAGGGCGAAGAGATTCGTGCGAACCTCCCCCTCAACGTCACGCCCGGCGAGTGCGACCTGGGAGAGCCCCTTGACGGCTACTGGTGAGCTGACCGCCGGCCGCCGCTTCGAGCTCCAGCGCACGCTGGGCGTCGGCGCGTTCGGCACGGTGTACCTCGCGGAGATGGAGAGCGCCGGGGGCTTCCGGCGGCGGGTGGCGCTGAAGCTCCTCAACCCGACGTGGGACGCCACCAGCGACGCCAGCACCCGCCTGCGCGACGAAGCGCGGATCCTCGGCCGCCTTCAGCACCGCCACATCGTCCGGGTCGACGACCTCCTGCGCCTCGACGGTCGCTGGGCCGTGGTGATGGAGTACCTGGAGGGGGTCGACCTGGAGTGTGTCGTGGCGCCGCCGCCCGACTCGCCGGCGCCCGCGCCGAGCCCACGCATGGCCCTCGAGGTCGTCACCGGCGTCGCCGCGGCGCTGCGCGCGGCGAGCGACACGCCCGGCGCCGACGGGCGGCCGCTCTCGGTCGTGCATCGCGACATCAAGCCGTCGAACATCCGGGTCACGGCCGCGGGGGAGCTCAAGGTCCTCGACTTCGGGGTCGCGCGCGCCGAGTTCGCCGGCCGCGAAGCCAAGACCGAGCGCGTCCGCTACGGGTCGATCGGCTACATGGCGCCCGAGCGCCTGCTCGGCGGCCCGGAGACGTCGGCGGGCGACCTGTACGCGCTCGGGGTGGTGCTCATCGAGCTGCTCACCCGCACCGGGTACGGTCGGACCGAGCTGGGACCCGATGCGCAGGCCGCCCAGGTGGCCCGCGCCGTCGCCGAGGCGCAGGCCGCGGCCGGCCCGGCGGTGGCCAACCTGCTCGGGCGCATGCTCGCGTACGAGCCCGACGAGCGGCCGTCCGCGGCCGAGGTCGAGCGGGAGGCCCGCGCGCTCGCCGGGGCGCGCACCGACGAGATCGACCTCGGGAGCTGGTGCGCCGAATCCGTCCCCGCGCTGATGAAGGCCACCCCCGAGGACGCGTCGGTCCGCGGGCGGGTGCTCGCGGAGTCCGAGGTCGCCGGCCAGGCGATCGTGAACTCCGCCACGATGGTCCTGCCCGACGTCGACCCGCCGGAGCCGCGCGGGGGGACGACGAGCCTCGCGCTCGAGTTCACTGGAATTGGACAAAATGCCGATCAACCTGCGTCGCCGCCTAGTTGATAAGCATACCCGTGGCCTTAACATTGATGCCGGCTGGCGTGAACACTTGGTCAAACACAACCATATTAGCCCGGCGCAAATTGCTAAAGCCAGTAAGATTGCCAAAGCCAGTCAAAACAGATCGACCGTCAGTGATGAGCAGGTTATGGAAAGGGTATTAAATGCCGGTATCCGTTTGCTCAAGCAAACACCCAATCTGAGCAAAGTAAAAAACTCTACGCAT